>DAOUUR010000127.1 GCA_030668045.1 bacterium | reverse complement strand
TTCACACCACCGAGCAAGTTATTGACTGAAAGGCAGCAACTCAATCCGGTTTCGCCGTACGGAATCTCCAAGGCGTATGCCGAGCAACTCTGCCTCTACCATCAACGACGCCACGGCACACCGGTAGTGGTGGCGCGAGCGTTCAATCATGCCGGTCCTCGGCAGGATGAGAATTTTGTTATTCCAGCATTCGCCAAACAGATTGCGTCAATCGAAGCCGGTCAACAGAAACCGCAGATGCAGGTGGGCAATCTTTCGGCTCGACGCGATCTCTCTGATGTCAGAGATATCGTTGGCGGCTACCGGCTTCTGGCACGAAAAGGAAAACCCGGTCAGAGCTACCAGTTCTGTTCGGGTCGAACATATACAATCAGCAAAGTCCTTGAGTTGCTCCTGAAACTGTCTCCGGTAACGATCAAGGTCAAGACCGATCGATCACGCCTCCGCAAGAACGATATCCCAATCCTGCGCGGAAGCAACCGGAAGGCCGTTCAAGAGTTGGGCTTTGCTACCCGATACAAACTGAGAGAGACTCTTACTGATACTCTCAACTACTGGAGAGAGAATATCTCCGGGTGATCTTGATCACCGGAACTCTGGAGAACCAATATGGCAAGCAAAACCACAAGAAAACAATCGTCGGGCAAGAAACTGATGGCTGCAATGGTCGATCGCAAAGCAAACGCGGGCGTAATCGGGCTTGGCTATGTCGGCCTGCCACTCTCGGTTGAACTGGCCAATGCCGGTTTCAAAGTGACCGGGTTTGACATCTCACCGGCCAAGAACAAATTGCTCAATGCCGGCAAATCGGACATAGACGATGTCCCCGATGCTGATGTCAAGCGGATTGTGTCTTCGGGGCATTTTCTTGCCACCGATGATTTCAAGCTGATCAAGAAGATGGATACGGTTTCTATCTGCGTACCGACGCCACTATCGAAAACCAAAGACCCCGATGTCAGTTACATTCTGAATGCTGTCGGTCAGGTCAAAACCTATCTCAAAAAGGGAGCGCTGGTCGTCCTTGAATCGACCACCTACCCCGGTACGACCGAAGAGTTGATTCTTCCGATTCTCGAAGAGAGCGGCATGAAAGTTGGTGTCGATTTCTTCCTGGCTTTCTCACCCGAACGGGTCGATCCCGGTAACGCCATCTATACGACAAAAAACACACCGCGCGTAGTTGGCGGCATCACTCCAATCTGCACCAAAGTAGCCAAAGTCTTCTACGAACAAACTATCCCCGATATCCACGCGGTCTCCTCAACGCAGGCCGCCGAGATGGTCAAGCTTCTGGAAAACACGTTTCGCTCGGTCAATATTGGCCTCGTCAACGAAGTGGCGGTGATGTGTGACCGGCTCGGGTTGAACGTGTGGGAAATAATCGACGCTGCAGCCACCAAACCGTTTGGCTTTATGCCGTTCTATCCGGGACCGGGACTTGGCGGACACTGTATCCCGATTGATCCCCACTATCTCTCGTGGAAACTCAAATCGTTAAACTACTATGCTCGTTTCATAGAGCTGGCCGGCGATATCAACAGCCACATGCCCGAGTACGTGACGGAACGAATCATCTCTCTTCTCAACGACCGTTTTGCGCGGTCGCTCAACAAGACGAAAATTCTCGCCCTGGGTGTGGCATACAAGGGAGACATAAAAGACACGCGTGAGTCTCCGGCACTGGACGTTATAAAACTACTTGAAGATCGCGGTGCGAAAGTCATGTACAATGATCCGTATGTGCCTACTCTCAAGTTGAACAACGCCAATTACAAGTCGCGACGACTCACCAAAGAACTGGTGAGCAAAGCTGACCTGGTGGTTATCCTGACCAATCACAGTGACTACGATTACGAATGGATCGTGGAAAATTCCAAGGCGGTTTTTGATACCCGCAATGCCACTAAGATGGTCAAGAAGGGTCGCCGCAAGATCGAACGATTGTAGCTGATCTGTCTATACTCAAACAATCTGGCCCGCACGAAAAGGCGGGCTATTTTTTTGGCCACCAACGTCTTAAAGCAATGCCTCGAATATGCCGATCTATAGGTCGATACTGGAAAAACTATGCTATGACCATAAGTCCGAGCCAGAGAGAAGCCCTGCTTAAAGACCTCGGCTTCATTATGAAAGACCTGCTGAAGGTCATCAAGGTTGTATCTCTCTATCCGGAAGACAACCCGCTGCCACAGTCGTTGCGGCGTTCATTTGCCGAAAAATTAGTTAATATTATTGAGAGTAGCGGTGATATCTGGGTCAGGGTTGATCGTGAGAAGCTGCTCTACGATGGCGAGATTATCTACCAAGACGGCGGCAAAGAAGATCGGCTGGCCGGGCTTTTCTTCGACACCGGTATTACCGATTTCACGTTCAAGGATTCGCTTGATGTTCCCGAAGTGTACAAGCTGCTGAATGTCATCAAGCTCTACATGAACACTCCCGACCGGTCACTTGATCTGGTCGCAATGATATGGGAGGAAGGGCTTCCCAACTTCACTTTCGGGACGATTGAGGATGTCGCTCTGTCGCAGTACGATGGCGTAGTCGATATCAACACGCTGCAAGAAAGCGGACATATCTCCGCGCTGGGCTGTAATTTCCACGGAGCCGATGTTCCCCAGGACTACGGCGCGATTTTCACCGAAGGGATAGAATCGGGCAAGGTTGATCTCGATCAATTAGGCACACCACCGGCAGGAGCCACATTTGTCGGACCGGGTGTTCGTGGCCAACAAGTTGGCAGTAACCAACAAGTTGGGAGTGGCCAACAAGTTGGGAGTGGCCAACAAGTTGGGAGTGGCATGCCGCTGGACGATGATGACTTTGACTCCGGAGAATTCAAGGTTGGTGAAGCGATTGCCGCTATGGGGTTTGGTGATACTCCAATCGGAGGGCACCACGCTCCCGCCCCAATACCGAATACGACCCTCATTCTTAACGATGAACTGAAGCTCTCCGAAGAAGAGGAGCAGACAATCGTTAAGCTGGCTCTGGCCGATGCTGAATTTGAACCATACGAATCAACACTCGGATTGCTCAAGGAAATGTTGCTGCAAGAAAATGAGATGCAACCTTTCTACGAGACGGTTACTATCTGTGAAAAAGTACTGACCGATTTCATACAAGCCGGTCGACTCATTGAGAGCGGCCAGATTCTGCGATACCTTGCGAAGCTGGAAGACGACCTCCGCAAAAACAAACCACTCTGGGCAGAACGAATCAAGGAAGCACTGATCACCGCCGGGAGCCGCGACCGCCTGAAAGTACTAACCGAATCGCTCAACGAACATCCCGACACCGGCGCGGCGGACCTCAATCGCTATCTTGACAATTTTGGCTGGGAAGCTCTGGCCGGTCTGACCGACCTGCTCGGTGAACTCCAACACGAAACGCACCGGCAGACGTTGTGTGATTTTCTAGCTCGAAATGGCAAGAACAATATCAATCTTGTCTCCAAGGGAATCCAGGATAAGCGACCCGAAGTTGTCTGCAACTCAATTGTAATTATGGCTCAGATTGGCGATGATCGCGCTTTCTCTCATCTTGCCGGCTTGCTGGACCATGAGAATCGGTTCGTCCGGCTCAAATTGGTTCAGGAACTGAAAAACTGCGAGGACGATCAGGCCCTAGAAATTCTGGTGCGGGCGGTCAAGGATAGCGAGAAAGATATTCGTGCTGAAGCCGTCAACTCTATTGTCGCGCGGCGCGGACGTCCGGCTTTCGCCGCTATCACCACCGTGCTGAACCAGGATAGTTTCGGCGATCTAGAGAATGACGACCAGCTTGGTTTGCTTAAAGCCTTCTCGATACTCGGTGGCGATGCTGCCGTGCCGTACTTGGCGAAGTTGATTTTGAAACCGAACCCATTTCGCAATCGAACTCTGGCCTTTTTCCGGTTTGCCGCATTCGAAGCCCTCAGCCACAACCGCAGCGAGAAGGGTGAGAAGTTGCTGGTGAAGTTTAGCGGCAACTGGCGTCCCAACATCAGGCGACAGGCGATACAAGCTATGCATCGTCGCCGCGAACTTATCTACGGAGGAGAATGATGCCGACCCAGGTCTCAGATTCCGCTAGTCGCGTTCTCGCCGGACGAGAAGAGGAAAAACTGCTTAGCACATTCTTCGTACTGTACAAGAATGCACGTATCGTCGAAGGCAACAACCCAACTTTCCAGAGTCAACTCTCCGGGTTCTTTTCCCTGCTGACATCGTTGTCAAAGGAAGTCGGCGACATCAATCTCAAGGCCTGTGGTGGTCGCTACTTCATTAACGAGAAACTGGTTCGATTCGATGACAAAGGTCTCTCGGGCGCGACCCGGATAATCGAAGAGTGGACAACCCTCGGTCTGGGTGGTGTTCAGTTTGCCGAGCGCATTTCAGAGAAAGACGTAGAACAATTTGTCCTGTTCATGTCCAAAGTAAAACCAAATTCGGAGAACCTCGACTCCCTCTCTGACCATCTCCAGAAACATCAACTCTCCGGCATTAAGCTGCTGTCGGTCAAAGAGATCGAAGCGGAACGTCCGGAGATCCCCGCCGAAGTGCGCCAACGATTTAGAATCGCAGCCCGGACCACATTTTTTAAGGCCATGGTAGTTGTCGAGGAGGTCATGGTCAACACGTTGCTTGAACGCGACGTCAACATCTCCAAGACCAAGCGCGTTGTGCACTCACTGATTGACCATATCACCCGCGACGAATCATCGCTGATCGAGTTGAGCGCTATCAAAGACCACGACGACTACACTTACGCCCACTCTACCAACGTCTGCGTTTATGCCCTGACTCTCGGGATTCGACTGGGACTGGATCGCGCCCGTCTTTCGCAACTTGGCTTCGCCGCATTGTTTCACGATGTCGGCAAGGTGAAGCTTCCCTCGGACTTGATCAAGAAACCGGACGCGTACGACGAAAACGACTGGATCCAGATGCAGTTGCATCCGATCCTCGGCACCAAGACAATTTTGCGCAACATGAAACACGACTCCCACTCCGCCCGAGCCGCCCGGGCCGCCTTTGAACACCACATCAACGCCGACCTGACCGGGTATCCGATGCTCCGGGACAAGAGCCAACCAACCAACTTGTTTTCACAAGTCATATCGATTGTTGACACTTTTGATGCCCTCGCCTCGGGACGGGTCTATATCAAGAAAGCTATTTCACCCGATAAGGTCCTGGCGAAAATGCACTACCAGATGAATCAGAAATTCGACCCCTTCCTACTGAAGATTTTCAACAACATCATCGGCATATACCCGCCGGGATCACTGGTCCTTCTAACCACCGATGAAATTGCACTGGTGCTAACCAATAACGATGTTGAAAAAGATCGCCCCTGTGTCAAGATCGTTGGTAACCGCGAGGGACTACTGAAGGACCCATCATGGGCCGACCTGTCTCAACCGGGTGAAAAACACCGCAAGATTGTGCGGCTGGTCGATCCATCCCGCTATGGGCTGGACGCCAAAGACTTCATTCTCGACAGTTAGAAAGAATACGACAGCGTCGCTGTCATTGTGCCCGATTGTTCCGGACGGAAAGAGATATCCACCCCTTCGGCTGCAGGAAAACCCGAGAGGTGCGCATCGACATACGCATCAAACATCGACAAAAACGTGATAATCACCGCAAACCAGGTGAACTTGTTGCGTTCATCGCGACGATCCAGATAGAGCGAATAGTAGTCCCTGGCATCGTCAACATTGTCCGCTGCAGCCCACTTACTCCGAAAATCTGATGCCTGACCACCATAATGAATTGCCGAGCCAACAAACCAGACATCAAGTCCGAACAAAATGACCGCCTTGAGATGACGACTATTGCCCCACTGTCCCCACCCCGGTACAAACATCGACTTGAACAGCGCCCGAGTCGGCGGCTGATACATTCGCTTTTCATAGTTGTCCGCATTAGTAACCGGTGAGATATCGTCAAAAATCTTTGTGCCCTCAAAGAGCACCGTATCGGCGACATCGTTTGTGTCGACCGGCTCGTTTTCAGCGTGGGTTATGCTGGTGGAAACCAGAAAGACAATAAGTATCAATAGCAATCGCATCAGCGACCTAACAGTATACTTTGAGCTTCTTTTCATGCACCTTGACTTCCACGACGTTGACCGGCAGAGGTATCAGTTCGCCGTCAATGAAAAGCGTCTGACCCTTGACCGGCTGGAAGCTGATTACCGATCCCCTGAACTGACGGAGTTTGTTACCATACAACTGCTCCCCTTTAGAAACCTGCCGCATGAATTCGGAGAACTCTTTTTCGCCGGAATCAACATCAAAGACGACCTCAGCCTTGCCGTCGTCTGGAATCGATGCAGGACTGAAGTTCAGACCCAGGGTATGCCGAAGAAGATTGACCTGCACCATGCGAGGTTGCAATTCAAATCTGAACGAATCAACCCTGATAGTCTGACTCGCCATATTGGCCGCCGCGCCAGCCTCGCCACCCAGCTTTTTCCAGCCGGGACCAAACCGCGGCAGACTTCTCCCCTCCAGCCGCGCCATCAGTTCCGGTACAAAGCCGACCCCAAGCGAGCCAACAATAAACTGACCCAGAGCGGTCGCCGTATCGACCCGGGCGTATGCCTTGCCGAGGATTGTCTTGATGGCGCTTGTTATGTCAATAGGATCAATCATTGAACGAGCGATACTGTTGTAACGTCCCATGGGGAGAACCCCAATCGGCATATCGGCCTCAGTGGCGGCCCTTGCAACCAGATTAAATGTTCCATCTCCACCGCAGGCAATCAGCGCCGTAACTTTTCCGCGGGTCGCTGTCTGGAACATCGTTGATCGCTTGTCGCGTTTCAGACGGGCAGCAATCCGAGCCATTTCTGTCAGGTCGGCCGCATCGCGGGCTTCTATCACCGTATACGCGG
>DAOUUR010000303.1 GCA_030668045.1 bacterium | reverse complement strand
GGTGATTATGTAGAACCACGAACGGGTGTGACTACACCTCTGGTTCGACTTCGGGTGTCTCTTCGACAACTTTCTTATCACGGATAATCAGCGCTGCCGGAACCAGAACGCAGTAGCCAAGAATCAGGAGCACCGGCGCAAGGGTCATCGAACCCTGACCGAGAGTGACAAAGCCAATGATTATAACAACCATCGCTACCGCAAAAAGAATGTAATTCTTCTTGCCGAACGGCCACTTGTCTTCGTGGTGAACTTCCGCGCTTTTTTTAACCTTCGCTACCATAATCAACAACCTCTATAACCGGTTAAAACGTTCTTGTCAAGTTCTTTCGGGATCGACCTTCCTGCTCTCGGGTTTGTTCTGATTATACCAGCCGAAGAGCCCGGCGGCCCAGAGAAACATTAGCAGCTGGCGCACCTCTTCATCGGCGAAAGTAGCTTCGGTTAGTGACGAAACAAAAAAGACGACCGACGCCAGCAGACTACCGAGAATAAACGGCGCCACAGCTGGATCATCTCGCCATCGACTCCAACCGCGCCTCAAGTACCAAAACAACACCACCCACAGCGTGCAGAAAATCAGGGCACCGGGAAGTCCGGCCACCGCTGCAAGGTTGAGCGGGTCGTTGTGAGCATGGGCATGTTTGCGGTTACCCGGAATATCGGGTCGCAGGTAAGACGTGTATTCTTTTCGGAAATTGCCCGGACCGACGCCAAAGATCGGATTATCGGCCACTACTTTAAGCGAGTTTTTCCAGATGAAGACGCGGCTGCCCTCGTATGCACCTTTGATATCGCGATCCAGTTCACCGGTGAATCGTTGTCCAAACCCCGGAGAAATCAAAACGACAGCAGCCACGGCGACCGCCAGTGCCGTAAGCGAACCGATAAAAATCCGCAGTCCCTTGTAGAACCCCACCACTACCAGACTTGCCACCATCGCGATTATGGCTCCCCGTCCAAACGAAAAAATCGTAGCCAAAGAGCCTACGATGCAGGCGGCTGCGACCAGATAGTAGCGCGATCCAAGCTCCTTTCGCCCGGCGGCGACAGCATAACCCAGAAGAAAGAGGGACGCGGTGGCGAAGTAGTTGCCGTACGTTATGGCTATCGAAAAATTCCCGGCCGCCCGGTATCCCAGATTGGGTGCGTAGAAAAGTTCGCCGCTCTTGAACCAGTAGATGCCGGTGAAATGCTGGATGATGCCGTAAGTCGCAAGAAGCAGCACGCCGATTGACCAGATGAAGATGATATTCCGACGGTAGCGCTGAAAACAGAGCAGGTAGATGCCTATCGGAACGATACAGAACAGCCAGTCCTCACGAGCCAGAATCAACGATCTTACCGGCGTTGCTCCGAGAATCGAAACCAGGATCAACCACGCTACATAGATTCCGACAATGCCGTAGAAATACTTGAGCGACACCGCGAACGGATTGTATCGCGTACGTACGATTATGACCAGAAACAGCGCCAGAGAAATTCCAAGAGATATCTGCGCTAAGGCGATAGAGAAAGTTGACGCAAAGACGAAGAGCGTAAAGAAAAAATAGAGAGTGTCAGTCAGGCGATTGGACATTTCGCCGGGCATCAGACAAGATCGCTTTCGATCAATTCTACAAGCGTGTGAATGATGAAAATATGTTCTTCCTGAATGCGCTGCGTTGACGGATGCGGTATTATCAGGCTCCGATCGACCCGCTTGCGAAGTTTTCCGCCGCTGCCACCGAGCAGCCCGGTGGTAAGAATACCCTTCTCTCGCGCTACGGTGGCGGCTTTGAGAAGGTTTTCGGAGTTGCCGGATGTTGATATCACCATCAGCATGTCACCTTTATTCCCCAGCGCTTCAACCTGACGGGCAAAGATGTTCTCGTATCCGTAGTCGTTCGCCGTTGCTGTCATTACCGAGGGATCGACATTCAACGCCAGCGCCGGAAGGGCCTGACGGTTGCGTTCCGCGGTCAGACGCACCACCATCTCGGCGGCAAAATGGGAAGCATCGGAGGCCGACCCGCCATTACCGGCAATCATCAACTTGCCACCAGCACCGATGACGCCGGAGATCACTGCCGCCAGATCAAGAATCTGCGGAGCCAATTGTTCCATTGTCGCCTTGCGAAGGATAGCGCTTTCTTCGGCCAGTTTCCTGATGTGTTCTATCCGGGCTTCTCTGCTCATACGTGTACCGTTTCGGTTGGGTGGGTTGCCGCCGCCAGCTCGCGCAGACGGGAGAGGCCGTTACTTTCTTCAAGGACATTGCCGACGACTACAAACGATGCCCCGGCTTCAATCCTCGCGGCGCATTCTTCGGGAGTTCGGATACCGCCGCCAACGATGACAGGAATATCGACATATGAAGAAACAGCGCGCACCATCTCGACCGGTACCGGATCCGATGCACCCGAACCGGCCTCAAGGTAGGCCAGTTTCATGCCCATATACTGGGCGGCGAGAGTGTGGGCGCAGGCGATGTCGTTCTTTGTCCGGGGGATAGGCGTGGTGTTTGAGATAAACTGTACCGATGTCTGCGGGCCGGACTCTATCAACATGTAAGCGGTTGGGATCGCCTCCAGACCAAAACGTTTCACCAGCGGGGCGCCTTTGATCTGCTCGTCAATCAGGTAATTTGGGTTGCGCCCTGAGATGAGCGATGTAAACAGGATGGCATCGGCGTCCGGCGTCACCTGCGCAAACGAACCGGGGAAAATAATTACCGGCAGTGGTGTTGATGCTTTTATCTTCTTGACGGCGGAGGCGAAACAGGAAGAGAGCAAAAAAGATGTTCCCACCAGAATAGCATCGGCTCCGCAATCGTCAGCCGACTCAGCCAACTGGAGGTACGAACTCTCCGGGCAGGCATCGGGATCGATCAACAAAAGCAGCCCGCCGCCTCTTTCATCGGAGCGACGAAGCAAATCGGAATAGACTTGTCCTGGTGTCATTAACACTACCTCCCCTGCTCTTCAAGAAGTTTTTCAATCGTCCCGTAGAATTTGTCAAGATCACTATCTTGTGCAATCGACCCTTGAGCGAACGAAGGCTTCCCGCCACCACGTCCACCAAACTGGGGCAGCAGCGACTTGCTGAGTTTCCCGATATTGATATTGTTTTCAGCAACAGCCGATCCACTGGACGAGGCCATGTAGGTCATCTTGCCGTTCATAATACCGAGTGCGACCGCTACTACCGGTTCGGCCTTTCCTTTCTGTGTGTCAACCCATCCGGACATGACATCGGAGTCGGTCTCGCCAAAACTGTGCGTTATCAGTTTGACCGCGCCAATAGTCCGTTCTTCGCCGACTGTTTGTTGACCACCTGAGAACATCTCGGCCTTGATCTTCTTGATCTCCTTTTGCAGAGCGAGATTGCTTTCCCTGAGGGCTTGCAATCCTTCCAGCGCGTCCTCTTCCGGGCGACCGGCGATGCGGGAAGCCTGTTGACGGAAAGACTTATTGTCAATCATGGCGGCAACCGCTGCGCGTCCGGTGATCGCTTCAATCCTCCGCACGCCCGAGGCGACACCGGTTTCCAGCGTTACCACAAACGGGCCGATCTGCGACGTATTCGACACATGCGTCCCGCCGCACAACTCTTTGGAGAAATCACCGACCGAAACCACGCGTACCGTGTCGCCGTACTTCTCGCCAAACAGGGCCGTTGCGCCGGA
This sequence comes from bacterium, assembly GCA_030668045.1. GTDB lineage: Bacteria > Zixibacteria > MSB-5A5 > GN15 > FEB-12 > DAOUUR01. Next base: position 202 of record DAOUUR010000303.1, on the reverse strand, counting down.
TGCTCGGGCCGACTCAATATCTGTCACTTCAGTTTCGACGTCGATACTCTGGAGAATCTTGTCGTTGACGATCTGCTCGATCTTGATGATCTCTTCGGGCGTCATCGGTTCATGGTGAGAGAAATCAAAACGCATCCGATCCGGGCCAACGTATGATCCACCCTGTTTGACGTGTGTTCCCAGCACTTCGCGAAGGGCGGTG
>DAOUUR010000564.1 GCA_030668045.1 bacterium | reverse complement strand
TTTGGTATTGAAAATATGAGTCGTTTCCGCGGAAACGTATTTGTCCAGCGCGGAAATGTGGCGGTTGCCTTAAGACGGATACCATACGAAATAATGTCATTTGAAGAGTTGGGCCTGCCGAAGGTAATAGCTGAGTTTGCTAATCTCCCTCGAGGACTCGTCCTTGTTACCGGTCCCACCGGTTCCGGCAAGTCAACTTCGCTGGCAGCGGTTATCGACAAGATCAATAAAGAACGCCCGGTACACATAATTACAGTCGAGGACCCAATCGAATACCTGCATCGCCATAAGCAGGCGTTGATCAACCAGCGTGAGGTCTACTCCGATACGACATCTTTTTCCAATGCTCTCAAGTACGCTCTTCGTGAAGACCCCGATGTTGTTCTGGTAGGTGAGATGCGCGATCTGGAGACGGTTGAATCGGCGATCTCGATCTCTGAAACCGGCCACCTTGCTTTTGCGACCTTGCACACAAATTCCGCCGCAGAGTCGATCAATCGCATAATCGATTCATTCCCGTCCAATCAGCAGGAACAGATACGAACTTCGTTGTCGTTCTCGCTTCAGGCAATCGTATCACAAACGCTGATTCCAAAGATTGGCGGTGGGCGAATCGTGGCGATGGAGATACTGGTTGTTACACCGGCAATCCGGGCGCTGATCCGGGACGACAAGATACATCAGATATACTCTATGATTCAGTCCGGTCAGAAGTACGGTATGAAGACGATGAATCAATCTCTTGCCGAGCTGTATACCTGCAGGAAAATAAACCTGAATGACGCGATGAATTACAGTCACCATCCCGACGAGCTTTCGGAGATGTTGTCGCGTGATAACTCGCCGGCCCTGACCCGATGATCGGGCGGAACAACTGGTGATGGACAAATAAAGAATAGAGCCGTAGGAAAGGATAAGCTCAATGCCAGTTTTTGAGTACAAAGGCAAAACTCTCGCGGGGGCCGCTGTAAAGGGCAGTCTCAAGGCCAAGAGCAAGCAGGATCTCGAACGCGTGCTCCGGCAAAACCGCATACTTGTATCCTCGATCTCCAAGAAGGCGCCTGATCTGAACATAAAGCTCGGAACAGGTATTAAGAAAGTTGAGATATCGAGATTTACACGCCAATTTGCTACTATGATTGGCGCCGGGTTGCCGATGGTGCAGTGTCTCGATATTCTTTCCTCGCAGATGGAGAATAAGGAGCTGGCAAAGATCGTTGCCGAAGTCAAAGAGGCTGTTCAGGGAGGGGCGACGCTTTCTGAGGGGCTGGGCCGACACAACAAGATATTCGACCAGTTGTATTGCAATATGGTCGAGGCCGGCGAAATTGGTGGCGCGCTCGATGCTATCCTTGTCCGCCTGGCAGTCTATCGCGAAAAAGCAGATCAGTTGGTTAGAAAAGTCAAAGGCGCTATGGTCTATCCGTCGGTTATTGTATTTGTCGCAGTTGCGGTTACAGTCGGTATGTTAGCGTTCATCGTGCCAGTATTTGCCAAGATGTTTGGCGGCCTCAATGCGGAGCTTCCGGCTCCGACACAGATTGTGCTTAAGCTGTCCAATTTCCTTCAGGCGAATTTCCTGTACATCATAGTTGGATCGCTTGGAGGTTTTGGGGCGTTCCTTTGGTGGAAAAAGACACCTGCGGGCGCTCTTATGTTTGACAAGATTCTTCTGCACACGCCCGTCTTTGGAAACTTGGTACGTAAGTCATCAATCGCTCGTTTCACCCGAACACTCGGTACGCTGCTGGCCTCCGGTGTCTCTATCCTTGAAGCGCTTGAGATTACCGCTAAGACGGCTGGCAATCTGGTAGTGGCCAACGCCATCAACAAATCGGTGGTCGCAATTGCCGAGGGTGATACGATTACAGCCCCGCTGAAAGAATCCGGTGTATTCCCACCGATGGTTACACAGATGATCTCGGTTGGTTAAAAGACAGGTGGTCTTGATGACATGCTT
>DAOUUR010000308.1 GCA_030668045.1 bacterium | reverse complement strand
CTCCGGAAGAGGCTTCGATGGAGGACCTTTCCGCAGTCAGGCGGTCCAGGATGATATCAATGTCACCACCATTGGCGCTGAGGTCGAGGGGGCCGGTTAAGCCCTCGGCAATGATATCACCCGATCGGTTGTGAGCACTCAGTGATCCATCGATATAAAGAGCATTGATCTGCGCGTTCGTGTTGTTCAACTCAACATCTCCAGAGACGTCTTCAACGAACAGCGATTTAAACGATGTATGCACGGTCAGGTCGCCTTCGAGGCCACTGACATCTACCCGTCCGTTGCTATTTCTAATTACTAACGGGCCAATGTGATCTAGGACGCTTATTTCACCATAGTTCTTGATTTTGGTCTCGGCGTCGGAACCGGAGAGGATAATCGGTGCCATGTGGTTGGCCAGTGAAATTGTTCCGGTGCAGTTCTCTATTTCAATCGGCCCCAATGAATTGGCGACACTCAGTGTCCCGTCGATGTCGGCAATTATAACTTTGCACAGACTCGCAGCAAGTTCCACCTTGCCGCTGATCCTCTCAGCGGTAACACTGGATTTGTGAGCCGTGATATCTGCGCCGTCATCAAGATCAGTTACGGTAAATTCGCCGAAGGACGTTTCACAGACAAGATAGCTGGTCCTCGGCATCTCGATACTGAGGGTGCTGTAGACCACGCTGGCGGACAGATCATTCATCACCGGCAGTCGTGGCTCTATACGTAGCTTTCGATTTGTCTTCTCAAGGCCAACGCTGATTTCATTGGACATGGCTCTGGCCTTCTCCTCACCATCGGTAGCCAACTCTACCTCAAGGGTGGCAACTACCTTGTCTTTTGACCATCCGGTGATTGTTACCTGACCAATCGAGGCCACAACGTAGAGAACAGTTCCCTCGGATAGATCGACGGCAGAATCGACCAGCGTCCGCGTTGCCATGACCTGTCCCTTTTCACCTTTGAACAGATGCACCAGTTGGGGTGGCTCCGGTGGTAATGGTTCTGCCGGAGTCTCGGGGAGCTCAAGACTGGGATAACGCAGATCCATATCAACGAGTATTGATAGATCGTCTTCGCAATCAGTATCTTCGAAAACATCGCCAAGATAAATTTCAATGTCTTCAAGTCTTTCTGGCTGTAGCGCCAGCTCACTCAAGACATCTTCTTCAAGCAATTCCTTGAGTACACTCAATTCCTGCTGCATACATTGAGCGACTGCCCGGGCACGTTTTTGCAGAAGCTTCACTCTTTTTTCCGTCCATTGTTTCTCGAACTCAATAGACAAAACATCAAGGTCCCTCTCCAGAGTTCTGATATTGATTCTATAGGCGCCTTCGTTAAGACGCTCGATCAACAGCGACAGCGCCTCAAGATCGAGAGAATCTTCTTCCCACATGACGGTGTTACAACTTTTTGTGTAGTCTGCTATCAGGTCGGTCAACTGCTCCAACAGATCGACATAATCATTGGCAATAGCCTTGGAATCGTTGTCAATCTCGTGTTCGTCATGCGCGGGATCGGGCTCAGGGGGGACAGGTGGAATCGGTCCCTGGGCGCCCGCCACAGCTGGTAGCAGCCACAGCAGGAGAGCCAGCAGAGTTATGATTGACAGATTTGTTTTCTTCGTGACTGACATAGTGTCAAGCTCGTTTTCTCAGCGGTTCAGAAGGTTGCCGTCCCAGGGGTCTTCCCCGGAACCACTGGCAAATCTTTGTTTCGTCATTGGAACCACCATCAATAAATAGTATGATCCGTTGTTAAAAGCCATATTTTTCTGGCTACCTTTCCTGCAAATCCTTGCCGGTTATCTATATTCTCTCTTACGTTCCCACCGCCGGGAGGTTTCTTGCTCGATGAAGATAGCCTCCAGACCGTCTTGATCGCAAAACAACTCGGAATTCGGAGAACCAGCACCGTTTTTGACCCCTACTGCGGGAAAAACAAAGCGGAAAAATCCTGGAAGAAATGAGCAATTACGCACGGCCACAGCGATTTGGTGCGTACGTACAGAATAGCGAACATCATTCCGTAAACCGACAAGACAATAAATCCCGGCCATCCCTGATAGGCGTGGCAGGCTACAAACGCCAGCCCCGATAGAATTACCGGCAACACCCAGCTTTTCAGATTGAACACCAGACGCAGGCGCGTCATCAGGTAACCGCGAAACAAAACCTCTTCGCAATATCCCGCTGTAATCGAAACCAGTACCCAGACAACTCGGCCGGTTGGATCGGTCGGGATCAACAAGCCGATCTCCCCCGGCATCGGCAGGCCAACTTGGGCTAAGGACCAGGCTAACCCGGACAGGATGAGGTTCGCCGCCAGCAGGAAGGCCATCGCCCACCCAAAATAGAGCAACCAAATCCATCCGGTCCGTCGAAGCGGCGTAAGGCCCAGTCCGGCCAGCCCGGTGTTTTCTCGATATACAGCGCCGAATACAAGCAGGAAAAAGAACCATTGCATCAGAATTGTCGAGACTAAGAGGATCATCAACATCGATTGGTCGAGATTCCGCAGCATCTCGGTGGGATCATCGGTAAACCCAACAGAAATAACAGGATAGAAAATCAGAACCAGAAACAACATGCCCCAGGTCAGCCGCGATCGACGAAACCCGGTGTTATCATAATCCTGCTTGAATTGCTCAACGGCCGGGCTGCCGGTTGGTTCGGTCGAGTAGACGTTGATTCGTTCGTATGGTTCCGAGTCGTGCATATGGTCGCCTTGCAATGTCACACTTTCCGTGATCTTTAGATCGCCTATTATAACACCATCGGCACCATTTGCCAACCGGCAAGCTGGCATACCAGTCTTAACACTTATAGTGGGCGGCAGACCCCCCGGTCTGCCCCTCCATAGTTCGATTTCTGGTTTCACTCAGCAGCAGACGAGGATCCGTCAGCCACTGAATGTCTCAATGTGAATCACATGATGTTCCCCCGCCGATCCGCCCCTCATGTTATACGAGACCGATGCAATAGACAGGCGCAAGCGCCTCTTGTACTTTTGCCCCAGAAAGAAAACCAGCACGTAATAGAAAGGGGTGTTATGTCAAAGAGTCGGATTTCGTATCAGAACTGGATTGTTGATATTGGCTACGACCCACTTATGGGACTGACGCCGCTCACGGGCTTTAACCCGCAAGCGGCCCTGATTCCTGTAGGGGGCTGGCCCCCGGTTGATATTGATGATTCCGAGTTGGCGGTCACGCCGGAGACCGGAAAAGTCGAGCTGATTCGTCGGACTGTTACGTCGGCTCTGGAATCACTCAACTCCAATGAGCGCGAGTTTATCGTCCGCTTTCATTATATGGGGCAGAGCTACCGTCGTATTTCCGAAGATTCAGGCCGGGCAATCTACAAACTGGCCGCCCTGCACAATCGGGCCTTGCGAAAACTGAAAGCCGGACTGGCGCCATTTGTGCGGCAGCACTTTGCGATCAAAGGCGAATCAGACACGACCTGCAAGCTGTGCCGCTCGCCACATCGCGAAGAAATCGACCGCATCATCGACAGCCGCAACCCCGAATCAACCTGGCGTCCGGTAATCCGACAACTGCGCGAACGATTCGACATAGAAATCAGCTCCCCGCAATTGCTGATCGGCCACGCACGCTACCACGGCAACGGAGTAGTCTGAATGCGAAACCGTAAACCCACAATTATAGACACAACCAATTGGAGGATACCATGTCTAACGAGAACAACAGCGTCCGAAAAGTCCGGGGCGAACACTGCCTCAACGTCTTTGTCAGTTACGAACTGAAAAGCAAGCTGAAAGAACTGGCCGGCAAATACGACCGCACCACAGCCGATATGGTGCGCGCCGTGCTCCGGATTGGG
>DAOUUR010000160.1 GCA_030668045.1 bacterium | reverse complement strand
TATTCATAGTGCAACCTCTTACTCGACACCATAATGCACTCTGCCGGACGCTCTGTCAAGAGATGAATGACAAAATGGTCCTCGTCTATAACAACTCAACGCCAACGGTGATGACGCTGAGGTTGTATATATTTCAGACATTGTACATCTGGTAAATTACTTGTTCGGTCAGCCCGGTGGACCTCACTCTCCCCAAACTTTTGTGGAATTCAAATTTGGGGTCCAAACATGGTATTGCAGTATCGATGGAACGCGTTGGAAGTCAATTGGATAAACCCAACACCACTCCTTCCGTTGGCGGGTAGCAACGAGGTAAACGCATTCACTTCTTTCCAGTTGTCGGCCTTTTCTCTTTCCAAAGTATAGAGGTTGCCAAGCCGATTGTATCCGGACCTAACTACTTCGAAAGCCTTGTGGTAGGGATGCTTCTTCATACAATTTTATTCGTTTCCCCCGGTTAAGTCAAAGCCGCAGGCGGAAAGCTGTGCAAGGATATCTTTCGATGATGTCAACCATTGTCCCCACTTACGACCCATGTGTTCGGTCCAGCCATAAGTATCAAAAGTAAACGTTTCTTCACGATCGCCTTCAAGCGGAACCATGTAGTTAGCGCGCCGATAGTAATCTTGCGCCTGAAAACCACCATCCATTTCTTTCATTGCTCTTTCGACCGTTTCATCGCTGAATCTGGGATATTCGTTTTCAAACAGGAAATAATCTATCGGATATCGCGGGCGAGGCGGCGGGTTTTCCGCTGGATACCCCATGGTCAATTGTACCACCGGAAACACTCGTCGGGGAAGTTGGTAGCTCTTAATAATGCTTTCGGCTCGGTAGGGAGCGTTGCCGATAAAGCAACTGCCTAATTCTAAGCTTTCCCCGGCTATGACCAGATTTTCAGCCATCAAGACCGCATCCTGTATTCCGTAGAGCAATAGCGACAGATCATTGCAGGCGATCGACCAATTGCGTCGAGCCATAATCTGCTCCAGCTTGTAAGCGTCGACACATACGGTAAAAAGCAGAGGTGCGCTGAAGGGAATCTGCCCTTTCTTGCGGGACAGTAAGAGTGAACACATCTGGGCTGCAAACGGTGCCTGCTGAGCAGCCCGAACGATGGTTTCGATTACTTCATCCGACGGCATTCCATCAGTGTATTTGCGAATCGACTTGCGATTCAGCATGGCCTCTATGATAGGGTTTTGAATCATCTACCAGCCTCTCAAGCGGGTGCATTCGCTATAGGTTTCATACAGGGCCGTTATGGCCATAATCAAAATGTAAGATAGGGTTCGTCGACAACATCGACAACGTTGAACTAATGCAAGGCAAGCGACGACGAACAAAGCCTGCGGTGCTGATTAATAGATACAAGAGTTCTGTCGTATCATCAACCTGAGATGTAAGTGATAACAAGACAGAGGAATCGGTCAAGGCGGGGTGGGCCTCACTCTCCCCAAACTTTTGTGGAATTCAAATTTGGGGTCCAAACATGGTATTGCAGTATCGATGGAACGCGTTGGAAGTCAATTGGATAAACCCAACACCACTCCTTCCATTGGAGGGTAGGATCAGGCAAAACGGGCAGGCTGTTGCCGCTCACCCTGTCCTGGTGATCGGAAAATCCTCTATTTCAACAATATCATCTTCTTGGAATCGATGAAGTCTTCCGCTGTAAGGCGATAAAAATAGGTGCCCGTCGAGACTCTCTTACCGCTGGACGAAATACCGTCCCATGTGATATGATGGTTCCCCGCTGGATATTCATCATCAGCCAACTCTATCACCTTCTGTCCAAGCAGGTTGAAAATATCGATTGAGACATGCGATCGTCTTGACAAATCGAATTCGATTACTGTTGCTGGATTGAAGGGATTGGGATAGTTCTGCGCTAACCCGAGGACGCTCGGCAGATTTGCAACAGGGTTATCCTCGTCAACATCACTGAGAATACTTTCGGGATCGAAGGCGTATAGTCGATCAGATCGGCCAACTAATATCGTCTTGGTTCCTACCAGGGTCATCACATCCGACCCTTCGGGTATCAGCTCCACCCAGCCGTCACCAAGGCCGTTGTAGGCATAGCATTTGGTACTGTTATAGGCGTTGTCGACATACCCGATATAGCCGGTATCCAGAACATAGTAGGGATCGAAATCAATTACCAACTGGCTTTCGTTTCCGGTAAGTGAACTGTAACCATACATTGTATTGGCCGCGATATCAATGAACGTTGCCGAATGGGTACCCATAGAGCTTTTTAGGAAATTAAAATCGTAGGTAAAGGCCTTGCCGTTGACGGCGTCGAACAGAACCGATCTGTTGGCCGACCGGGCCGAGGCCATATTACACTTCGCCTGGATGTATACAGAAATACCGTCGAGGAAGTCTTCCTTGATTATCTCATCGGTATAGGCCGAATAGAAGACGACGACATTTTCGGTGGCGCCTCGATGTATATAAAGATGCGCCAGATTGGTTCCGTAGGTTGAATGATAGTCCGGGGCTGAAGTCGAGGTCCAGCGATTGCTACTGCTGTTGTAAAAGAATATAATCATCGTATCGACACCGGCCTCATAGCGCGTCAGAGTTGCAAAATCCTCTCCTCTGTATACATTGGATGTTCGGGCCAGTGGTAAACTGATAGCGCTGCTTCTGTCACCGGCGACATCATATCCCCAGGCGTTAAGAGAGTCACGAGCGTAAAAGACCGTCCCGCCCCCGCCCCAGCTTGAGGTTGTGCTTTTATAAATGAGACCGGGCGAATAATCCCGGTACGCGCCGTCTATACCGCTGTAGAACTGGAATTTGAGTGATCCATCAGCGGTATAATTATCGTAAGAGAATTGGCCGGCCTGGCCGATGTTGCCGTAATAATGCTCGAAATCCCAGTCGTAGTACCGATGTTCATGATCCCATGTTCCCCGGCGGGTGTCGAAACCGTACCAGTTAGCATCTACCGAAGTATTTGCGACAACATATCGAAAACCAAAAACCCGTGTTGTAAACATATCGACCTGCAATACACCTGCCCCAGTAAGGGTGATCGGCGCCTCGTCCTCGACGCAGGTATAGGTGACAACGTCGAATTGATTGGTATAGGCGCTGTAACCGACCAGACGGTAGTGGACACCGTCATAGTCGACATTGAACAGTCCGGAAAAACCAAATTCGGCGACCGGACTCGGCTGATGCACGCCCAGTTCTATCTGGTTGAATCCGTGTGTCAGGCCGCTGTAGACCACATTCTTCGGCTCGCCCGGATACGGTATACTCAGCTTCATACCGATATAGGTATCTGCCACCCACACAGCGCCGCCGTCAAAATTGGCCGGCAGTCCGTAATCATACGATTGCCAGTAGCCGAGATTGGCGTCAAAGACATACATATAATCCCTGGTGACAAGACAGGCCAGGTCTTTGCCGCATTCGGTATAATACGAAACGACATTCATATATTCGCCGGTAAAGGACAGAGTATCCCATTCCTGGAGAGTGGCGCTGTACCCGAACAGGACGCTTTCAGTCCGTGCGAAAACAACATTTCCTTTGGTTACTGCATCCTGGAACTCCTCTGGGGCTCCCAGTTCGACCCTCAGCCAATCGCCCACAGTAATATCGAATATCAGAATAACATTGGAGTTGTCACGAGTGTACACCAGGCACCCCTCGTCACGGTCGCAGAGTATCGCTCCCCCGGAATAATCGGTCAGCGAATATTCCACCCAGCGGCCTTTTGCTGCCACGTCTGCGCCAATGGAGAAAAGCATTACAAACAATAGAAAACTATACATAGACAGCTTTTTCATTTTAATAACCTTCCGCAAAAGTGGCCGTACGTGGTGATTATTCACCTGACCGCTTGAATGTACATCTTCAAACAATCCGGACATGTGCAGTTAAAATATAAACCACGGTTTGCGCTTTGTCAACAACCAAGTCCAGTTTACCACGGGTTGACTCCTTTCATTGGCCTGAAAACTCAAAGTCAAACCCGTTGTTATTTCATTCTACCAATTTACACAACTTAGGGCTTGTTGCCGAACTCTTGTTGATTCTCTATACGGTAGTAATTAGGCTGGTCTTGTCAGGAGGTAATTGCCATGCAAGGTCAGAAGCGTTTTTCGCCGAAGTTTTTTTACAATGTCAGTCTGGATAATTAGGTTCCGGCAGATTTCTTTCACCATCACACCAGCGTCGGCTTCCTTCAAAATCCCGACAATTTGGCTCTCGCTGTACTTCGACCGTTTCATAGACACCTCCTGGCTACAATATGCCAAAAAGCTCTACTTTCAAACTGTCTACCACAAGGGGAAGCTTACGACACAAATCCATAGAAATGGATTCGCAAGACCTGCCGCAACCATGCGTTGGGACTTTTTCAACAAACCCATTAACGTGGGCTTTAAAGTATATGCGGGGTTGACGTTACCAAACACAGAACTTTTCGGGTGATGTTCCGGCTGGAATGAAATAAGTGGGCCTACGAAATGACATCCACTCCATCATCTAATGCTAACGGGTCGGCACCGGTATTGCGAGCATTATTCAGGTAGCGCCCTGTTTCACTCTGAAACGGACCGCTACATTGTTGAATCTCATTCCTAAAGCAGATACCCGGGCAATCCGATATACGATAAGTACATCAAGGCTTCTGTTCCCGGGGCTGCTGTCACCAATTTGTCAGCGGCAACTGTGCATACTCTATGTCTTCAGGAGCTTGGTGATTGGGGTTCTGAGGAGCACGTAGAATGAACAATGATCACATTACTGTAGAGTCACAGGGTAACACAAACAGCGACCCAAATGTGGTTGGTTGTCAGCGTTCGCGCCACACCGATGGTATTGTGGGCGAAGAGGATCGCCAGCAGTTCGAGGATCGGATGAACTACCGCCTGGATGTTGAAGCGGCAATCTCCTATGCCTCGCAATTGCTTCTTTCCTACAGTGGTGCCAACCTGGATGGTGCTCTCGAATCGCTTGGTAAAGCTATCTCGGCCAATCGCGCCTACATCTTCCTGGTTCATGATAATGGGCACAAGATGTCCAATACGCACGAATGGTGCGACGGTGTGACTGCTCCCCAGAAGGACAATCTGCAGAATCTGGAGACAACAGCTCTCCCCTGGTGGAACGCGAAGATACAGAATAGAGAGAACATCATAATACCTGATGTTAGTACCCTGCCCTCTGAAGCTTCAGAGGAGAAGACCGTCCTCGAAAACCAGAACATACGATCATTGCTTGTCGTACCAATTTTCTCTGCAGAGAAGACACCCATTGGCTTCATTGGTTTCGACGATACTCAAAAGCCCCGAGACTGGCGCACTGAAGACGTTCGGGCGCTATCTGTGGCCTCAGAAATGGTAAGTGCAGTTTGGCAACGAGAAGAGAACGAACGCGTGCTATCGCAAACTGTCGCTCAGTACACAGCCATGATCAATACGGTTCCGGCTCTAATGTACCTCAAGGGTATTGATCACAAGTATATTTCGGTCAACGAAGCGTTCTGCAGGCACGTTGGGAAAACCGAAGATGAGATAGTCGGATCTACCGACGGTGATATTTTCCCGCCTGAAAGAGCAGATGAGCATAATCGATCGGATCAAACCGTATTGAATCAGGATTGCCCCTCAATCTCACAGGAGGTGCGGAGCACCGATGCTGACGGTAACACCCGATGGATGACTGTAACCAAGGTACCGGTGCATAATAGCAATGGTGATGTTATCGCTATCGCGGGCCTGGTACAAGACATAACTGACCGTTACGAGAATCGTGAGCGGCTGCTTCAAGCGGACAAACTTGCAGCTATCGGTACTCTGGCTGCCGGCGTTGCCCACGAAATCAACAACCCGATGGGCTTTATCGGGTCTAACCTTAACACTATGGCAAAGTATGTTGGTAAGATCAGGCAATTCATTGAAAAGAACCACTCTAGCGATATCGATGAATTGAAAAGTATCAAAGAGATTTTGGATGATTTCGGTGATGCTATCGAGGAGTCAATTGAAGGTGCATCGCGAGTGAAAATAATAGTAACCGACCTGAAAAGCTTCTCACGGGTTGATCATGCTGAGAAGTGCCATGCCAACCTCAATGATTGCCTGGAAAGTACACTCAATATAGT
>DAOUUR010000345.1 GCA_030668045.1 bacterium | reverse complement strand
ATCAGATAAAGTCTGTTCTATTTATTGTATAGACTTGAAGGCCGCCGGAATTCCGGCGGCCTTCAAGTCTATACAATAAATAGAACAGACTTTATCTGATCGTCACCTTGAGCAGTAGTCGAAAGGTGGTATGTCCGAGCGTGTTGTCGCCTTCGATGTTCGGATCATGCTTCGACTCCGCTCAGCATGACGTTTATAAGTACGCACTACTTGAGTGGGCGGCTCGCGGTAGCGTGTGTGCGGGCTATTTCTTTTTCTTGTCCTGCCCCTCAGCTGGCTTACCATCGGCACCTTCGGCAGCTTCAGCTCCCTCAGCACCTTCGGCACCTTCAACACCTTCAGCACCTTCAACGCCTTCAGCCAATTCGCCTTCTTCGCCTTCGGCAGCTTCCTCGGTAGCGCTCTTGATAACGGTCGGAGCCGAAATCACTACCACTGTGCGACTGGCCTCCGCGAGGATCTCAGCATTCGGCACCTCAAGATCACTAACATGCACCGATTCACCAATGCCCAGTTCTGATACATCAATCTCCACATACTCGGGGATATTGGCCGGCAAGCAGGCGATATCAAGCTCACGCATCGTCGTCTGCATGATCCCGCCATCGGTCTTGACGCCATGTGGCGTGCCGACAAAATGAATGGGGATGGAGAGATTAATCGGCTTATTCATTGAGACAGCATGAAAATCGACATGGATAATATCGCTGGTCACCGGATCTCGCTGGATCGCACGCACCAGAACCTTGTTGACCTTTCCGGCAACATCCAGATTGAAAATGGCCGCACCGCCAGCTGTCTTGACCGCCGCCCGAAAAGCGCGGGCATTGATGGCAACAGGCATCGGATCAATTTCCGGACCATACACAACACCTGGAATCAGACCGGCTACACGAGCCTGACGTGCCGATCCTTTACCGACTCCCGGTCTCGGGTCGCCGCTGAGTTCTACTTCTTTCATTCTTGTCCAATTCCTCTATGATACGTTTCAGATTCCCAGTTATCTTATCGGTCTGATTTCTCTTCAAATAACGTCGAGACCGACTGTTCATCAGATATCCTCTTGATAGCCTCGCCGATCAAACCGGCACAGCTAAGTACTTCAAATTTGTCTGTAAGATCTCTACTGTGCTGATCAATTGAATCGGAGATAATCATCTTCTGAATCGCCGACTCCTCAATCCGCGCCACAGCCTCGCCGGAAAGAACTCCGTGCGTACATGCAGCGTAAATATTCAGAGCACCCATCTCCTTGACATAAGCAGCCGCCTGGCAGAGCGACCCGCCGGTATCTACCATGTCATCACGGAACAGAACATTCTTGCCAGCTACATCACCGATCAAGTTCATCACCTTTGATTCGTTTGCCTTCGGACGACGTTTATCGACAATCGCCAGATCAGCATGAAGCACCTTGGCCGTCGCCCGGGCCAGCTTGATCGAACCGACATCAGGAGACACCACCGTCAGGTTGCCAATATTGAGAGATCGTATGTGTTCATTGAAAGTCACCGAAGAATACAAGTGATCGTGAGGCAGATCAAAAAAGCCTTGAATCTGGCTGGCGTGAAGGTCCATCGTAATGACCCGATCAGCGCCTGCGGTCGTAACAAGATTGGCCACTAACTTAGCCGTGATTGCAACCCTCGGTCGATCTTTTCGATCCTGTCGAGCGTATCCATAGTACGGGATGACTGCAGTGATTCGCATCGCCGAGGCCCGACGAGAGGCCTCAATGAGCATCAGCAACTCCATCAGGTTATCGGCTGGAGCGTTGGTCGGTTGAATTATGAACAGATCGGCGCCCCGGATATTCTCGTTGATCTGAACAAATACCTCGCCGTCGGAGAACCGTGTGACCGTACAGTCGGTTAGTTTGACACCAACATAGTCGGCCACTTTTTCAGCCAATTTCGGATTGGCGGTTCCGGTTACCAATTTTATTTCATCACGAATAATCATCAATCACATTCTTTCCTTAGGAAAGTTGAACCTGTATCGGCAGCCAACAACTGCGCCAAACAGGTCCATCACAATCTCAGAATCTGGCTGGGGCGCCAGGGTTCGAACCTGGGATGCCAGCTCCAAAGGCTGGTGTCTTACCACTTGACGACGCCCCAGGCTCTATATCGGCGATCAACTCAGACCGATTTCTCGGTAGCCTGGGCTTCTTCGAACGCCGCAAGGACTTTCTCTTCAATCATTCGTCTCGTCTCGGCGTTAACCGGGTGAGCAATATCCTGATGCGAGCCATCGGGTCGCTTTCTGCTCGGCATGGCAACGAAGTATCCGTTGTTACCTTCGATGATCTTCATGCCACGCACCACGAAAGCGTTGTCGAAGGTCACATTGGCAAAGCCTTTCAGCCGATCCTCGTCTCTTAGCGTGACCCTAATCTCTGTGATATCCACGGGCTCCTCCCGCGTCAACTATGTCCATCGGCGGTATCGTAATCGGTCTGGCAATATCCGTTCGCCAGCCACTACCGTCGAACAACTTTTCCGCGTCAACCTTCGGACACTCGACAAAAACTCCAAAAAATGTCGAACCCGACCCGCTCATTCGAGCGATCCTCGCACCGGACTGAAGCAACCTATCCAAGATATCACTATGTGTCGGATAGAGTTGCAAATGGGAATCCTGGAAATCATTACCGCAAGCATCCAAAAATTCCAGGAAATCCTCAAGCTCTCGGCAACCGCTAAAGTTAGTTGCCTTCCGTGATGATGTCAAGCCCATTTTCAGCCTCGCGTATGCCTCAGTAGTCGCCACCGAATCACCCGGTGACACCAAAACCAGCCAGTAATCTGTTGGCAGGCGGACATCTACGATCTGCTCGCCACGACCGGTCACGCTTGCCTGTCCCGAACCAAAGAAAAAAGGTACATCGGAACCAAGCCGCGCCCCTAATTCAGTCATCCGAATTCGATCCAACCGGAGGTTATGCAGCAAATTAATTGCCATAATTGTAGCCGCGCAATCGCTTGAGCCACCCCCCAGACCGGCTCCGATCGGGATATTTTTCTCCAACTCGATTGATAACCCACCAGGCAATTCATGCTCCTCCCACATCAACCGACACGCACGCATCACCAGATTATCCTCACCCCGCTGCAATTTGTCGTTGTTGCGAATGTTAAGGACAATTCCTGAGGTGGCAGTTCTTTCAAATCGTAGCCGGTAAAAGATCGATATTGCCTGAAAGAGCGAGTTGATATTGTGAAACCCATCCTCGCGCCGTGAAAGCACTTCCAGAAGCAGGTTGATCTTGGCCGGGGCACCAATGACAAGGCTATTTTTGTCAGTTCTCTTTACAAACATGTGGACCTGGCAACGGCAGCTACTCCAGCATCGGAAAGAGCTTTGGGAAGGATACTCATTTCGTGGTCATGGGCAAGTACCTTGGCTATTTTTTT
>DAOUUR010000398.1 GCA_030668045.1 bacterium | reverse complement strand
TCCGCGGTAACGTGAGTATATTTTTGGGTCGTCGAAAGTGACGAGTGACCGAGAATCTCTTTGATCAGTAACAAATCCGCTCCGTTCTCAAGCAGATGAGTGGCAAAGGAATGGCGAAGCGTGTGGGGCGTAAAATCAACTCCTGTCTTCCGGCTAAACTTGCGAGCCAACCGGTCAATCGAGCGCACGCCCAGACGTTCACCGGATCGATTGAGAAACAGAAACGGCGATTGTGAGGTTTTCTCCGCAGCAAAGCTGTCTCTCTGCTTGAGGTAATTGTTTAAGTCGGCAACCATTACTTCGCCCAGGGGAACGACTCTAACCTTGTTCCCTTTTCCGGTCACCGTAACCAGACCGCGAGCCGCGTCGATATCGGCCAGCTTGATCGCCGAGAGTTCTTCCCTGCGGATGCCGGTGGCATACAGAAGCGACACGATACAGAAGTCCCGCCGGTAGAGGTAGCTTTTCTTCCCGTCGTGTGGACGGTCGGTATCAAGGAGACGCGTGCTGTCGGCCTGAGTTATGAACCTGGGTATCGGGCGACCAAACTTCATTCGGGGTAACTTGAAAATATATTTTTTGCCTTGCGGATGTGATGCCAGTTGTTTTTGAAAGGTTGACAGGGCTGAGAGAAAACGAGCAAGTGAGCGATTGGCAACACCTTTCTCCGACCGTTCCCCGAGATAAAGACGTAGCAGGAGCGGATCGTTTTTGGCCATTGATGGGGTCTCAGTGAGGCGCGCTTCCAGAAACTGTACCCACGGCAGCAAGTCGCGCCGGTAGGCGGCAATGGTGTGGGGCGAGTACGCGCGATTTTGAGCGGTCTTCTCCAGAAATTTTTCCAACGCCTGCATCAGCATGCGCGGAAGATATCAGGCCGGGGGCTGGGTGTCAGCTAAAAACGGAGGGTGTGGGGTCTGCCGGGGTTCCCGGACAGATCAGCCAGCTACTTCTGCCGATTCGGTAGTCTCTATTGGAATCTCTGCTTTGCAGTCAGGACAGCGGTAGAATTCACCCTTGCGCTTGGATATCTTGTGGTACATAAACTTGCTATCGCAGGACGGGCATTTCTGATTGGCCGGTCGATCCCATGACGCAAAGTCGCACTTGGGATACTTGGAACAACCGAAGAAAACCTTCCCGCCGCGAGTATGTCGTTCAACAAGATCGCCGGCACAGTCATCCTTCGGACACTTGATCCCGAGCGTAATCGCCTTGGTGGTCTTGCAATCGGGATAGCCCGAACAAGCCAGGAAGCGACCGAAGCGACCGACTTTAACAACCATCGGTTCGCCACATTTTTCACAGACCTCGGTGGTCTTCATCTGCGCTTCTTCTTCCGGCAGTGGCTTAGTAGACTTGCACTCCGGATATGCCGAACAGGCGAGGAAACGACCGTTGCGACCCCACTTGATAACCATCGGAGAACTACACTTGGGACACTTTTCATCGGTCTTCTCAACCATCGATGCCTTAATCTCTTTCTCTTTGCCCTTTAAGGCGTCCAGCGTCTTCTTGAACGGTTGGTAAAAGTCGGAAAGAACTTTGACCCAATCATCGGTGCCCTCTTCGATCAGATCAAGTTCCTCCTCCATCGTAGCGGTAAACTTGACATTGAAAAGCTTGGGGAAATTCTCAACCAGAATCTTGCTGACAGTAACACCAAGATCAGTTGGGGCCAGTTTGCCAACATTGCTTTCCACGTAGCGACGGTCTCGCAGTGTAGAGATAATACTGGCGTAGGTCGAGGGACGACCGATGCCATCAGCCTCAAGCCGTTTGACCAGCATCGCCTCGGAGAACCTCGGGGGCGGCTTGGTGAATGACTGGTTTGGTGTCAACTCTTTGAGCGTGAGCTTGTCGTTCTCTTTGAGCGATGGTAACTCGACAGCGCCGTTACCGTTACCATTGCCGTTCTCGGTCGGGTCTTTGGCCTCATTATATACGCGGAGGAAGCCATCGAACTTGACCTGCTGCGAGGTAGCCCGAAACATAAATCGGCCAGCCTCAATATCAATTGTGAGAATATCAAACTCTGCCGGTGTCATCTGCGAGGCGACGAAACGCTTCCAGATCAACGAGTACAATTTCCACTGCTGCGGGGTCATATCTTTTTTCACTCGGTCCGGAGGCAGATCAAGATAGGTTGGGCGGATAGCTTCGTGAGCATCCTGCGCGCCCTTCTTCTTGCCGTAGAAATTGGCCTTGGCGGGGAGATAAGAACCCCCGTACTCATCTTTGATATGCTTGCGTACCTGCTTGATTGCCTGCTGCGAAACACGGGTGGAATCGGTTCGCATATAGGTGATCAGACCAACAGAACCCTTCTTGCCAACTTCGATACCCTCATACAATTTCTGAGCAATCGACATCGTCCGCTTGGGAGCAAATCCGTGAACCTTGGCGGCTTCCTGCTGCAAGGTCGATGTGATAAACGGTGCGACAGGTCGACGCTGCTTGACCGACTCTTTGATATTCGATACGGAGAACTCGCTCTTGTTGAGCTCCTTGAGATACCCTTTGACTTCTTTTTCAGAAGTGATGCTCATCTTTTTGGGGCCGGACTCGGTTGCTGCCACAACCGTTTTCTCATCGATCCTGACAAGTCGGGCCGTAAACGCGGCTTTTCTGCCGGGCTTCAATAGTGCTGCGATCTGCCAGTATTCCTGAGGTTCAAACTTGTCGATCTCTGCCTCGCGTTCGCAGATCAAACGCAATGCGACCGACTGCACACGACCGGCAGAGAGGTTGTGGGTGATTGTCTTCCACAGGAACGGCGACACCATATAGCCAACTACGCGATCAAGCACCCGGCGCGTCTGCTGGGCATTGACCAAATTCATATCTATTTCTCGCGGATTATCGATTGCCTCTTGCACGGCCGATTCGGTGATTTCATTGAAGGTCACTCGCTTGAAGGTTGCCTTGGAACCGCTTCTGAGGCTGTTGGCAACATGCCACGCAATTGCCTCACC
>DAOUUR010000137.1 GCA_030668045.1 bacterium | reverse complement strand
GTGATCGCCTCGTTGACCAACAATGGTATCGGTGAGACATCGAAGGTCCTCCTCACATGACGCTCACCCCGGAAATACTCGTGGTTACCCATACAGGCGGCTACCCCGAGGGGAGCGTTTGCCTGGGTCAGTTTTGCGATGGCGTCGGGGAGGAGGCGAAGGTCATCAACAAAGTCTCCCGTAACGACGACCATCTCCGGCTTCAGAGCGTCCGCTCTCTGAAGCATCCCTTCGAGATCATCAAGAACCACATAGTGTATCAGATGGGCGTCTGAGAGGTGCAGGATACGTAGCCCCTCCAGTGTGAGGGGAAGGTCGTTGACGGCGATTTTCCGGAGATATACTAAAGGATCGCTCAGCCCCCCGGTGATGCCACCGATGCCCATCGAGAGCGTAACTGTCGGTACTGCCGCCGCCGCAACTTTCAGGAAATCACGCCTGTTGCTGGAGGTGTCGGTCCCACGATGTTTCTTGAGACACCAATCCCGAAGATGACCGGCCAGATGGAACAGACCGGAGATAGGCAACGACAGCAGGATGCATACTTCGAGGATAAAGACAACCGCTGTTCCCATAGCACCGGGGATTTTCAGCCATTCGATAGTGTAGTACTCGCCAGACCCCCAGGCGGCTATCATAACGATGCCAGCAACCGGCAGATAGCATGCAACGCGGCGAATCAACTTCCGGCGCCACCACTCACGATTGAGAAACCGAAGTAACAGCATACCGATCAGGCCGATTACTACTATGAAAACAGTGGAAAAGATGAGTGGGAAAAGTATGCGCATAGAAACAGTTTTTCTTATCTATCGGCCAAAGCGCCGGCTTCACTCTTATACGGACACAGTCGGGAAGGATTCAAGAATTCGACCGAAGGCGCAAGAAATCTCCGGCCAGATCGGGTCAAACTCTTCACTTCCGCCAGACCGATACCCGCATGACTATGAGTACTGTGAAAATCTCCAACCGTCCCAGCAACATCGACCACACCAGGACCCACTTGCCCGGAATCGGTATCCAGCCATAGTTTTCTACCGCACCAATCCCAGCCAGCCCCGGACCAATATTACCGATAGTTGCAATTGAGCAGGAGATAGCCGTCATCAGGTCGGGGACAAACAGAGTCATGAGGGCAGCGGTGAGAACAAACAGCGAAACGAAGAGAAGGAAAAAGGCGACAATGCTACTCACGCGTTGATCGTCGATTGTCTCTGAGCCGATCTTGATGGGAAGGACCAGCCTTGGTTGGGCCAGTTTGCGAAGCTGGTTCATGGCCACTCGAGTGACGACCATGACACGCAACATTTTGATACCGCCGCCGGTCGAACCGGCACACCCTCCGAAGAACATCAAGACCAGAAGACCGAACCGAAGGAAATCAGGCCAGAGATCAAAATCGGCCGTGACAAAACCGGTGGTGGTTATTATGGCCAGCGATTGAAAAGCTGCCACGCGGAAACTGTCGTTCAGTGATTCTACCTTGACGCTTTCTTCGGCATAGTGCTCGGAAAACTGTTGGGCTGTCCAATCACTGGCGCGGTAATGGGAAGCTGCTTCTTCCATCGGAGCCGGACCGTTGAAATAGAGAACGGCGGTGACGACAATTATCGTCGAGATCACGACCGCTGAATAAAAAGAGAACTCCTTATTTCGTACCAGCGAATGCAGATCGCCCCGAAGAGCCTTGAAATGCAGCAGGAAGTTGATACCGGCAAGATACATGAAGATGATTATGACCCACTCAATGAAATCGGAGTTGTAGCTTGCCACCGACCCGTTCTGGGTGGAAAAACCACCGGTGGCCATAGTGGCAAAGGTATGGCAGACAGCATCGAAGAGATTCATACCACCGAACATCAGCAAGCCCGTTTCAATCGCCGTGAAAAGGAGATAAACGCCCCAGAGGATCGAAGCGGTCTGAGCCAGTCGGGGTTGGAGTTTGTCTTTGGATGGGCCCGGCACTTCGCCTCGAAACATCATGTAGCCCGAGACACCCATTGCCGGGAAAATCGCAATCGCCAGGGTTATAATACCCATCCCGCCCAGCCAGTGAGTGAGGGCGCGGAGAAAAAGCAGCGAGCGAGGGACGGCCTCGACGTTGCTCAGAATTGATGCTCCGGTTGTTGTGAAGCCGGACATAACTTCGAAATAGGCATCGGTGAAGGCTCGAAGCAGACCGCCGCTTCCGTCCAGCGGTGAAGCCAGGAAATAGAACGTAAATGGGATCGCCGCAACAAAAGCCAGCGACGTCCAGCCGAGCGTTACAATCGCATAGCCTTCTTTGATGCCCTGTAGCTTTCGCCCTCGGCGCCATACCAGAGCCATTACCGACCCAAGAATCAGCGCGAATATGATTGCCACACAAAAACCAAGACACTCCGGCAGAGATAACATCTGAGAATAGCTGAGATGGCGGTAATCGTATGCTGCGATGCCCAGTGGAACCAGCATTAGGATTCCGGTCACCTGGAGCAGCTTGCCGATGGCGTATCCGATGGCGGATTTCTGCATCAGTTATCCCCGCTTGAAAAGACGGCGTGGCTTAAACAGTTTTGAGACAATCGACAAATTGCGATGCTGCGTAATGACGATCACATGATCGTCCGGTTCGATAATTGTCTCACCATCGGGGAGAATCATCCGATCCTGACGTACGATGACGCCGATTATTGTTCCGCGGCGAAGCTTTGTGGCGATCTTGCGCACTTTCTGATTGGCCACCTCGCAGTCGGCGGAAACATTGAACCGAACCGCCTCGATGTCAACATCGGAGAGCTTAACCACTGCCCCGATATGTCCGCGTGAAATGATGTCCAGAATTGCCCGGGCCGTCGTCACGCGCGGGTTGATGATATGATCGATCCCGATCGAGTGGAAAAGATGGTCGTGCAGATCTTCGGTGGTTATAGCGATCACCTCGTGGGCACCTTCAGCTTTGGCCAGCAGAGTCGAGAGCATGTTGTAGTCGGCCTCGTCGGAAACGGCAATGAAAAACGATGCAGCATCGACATTGAGCTCGCGGAGCAGGTCCGGCTCGGTACAGGTGCCGTGGAGGACTTCGATATTTTCCAGCAGGGCGGCCGCTTTGTTGGCATGCTCCAGGCTGGGATCGACATAGGTGACCTGGTAGTCGGTCTGATCCAGAAGCTTGGCCAGTTCAATGGAAGAATACGAATCTCCGGTCATGATGATCTTGCGGTTTTTCTTCTCGATTCCAATAAGCTTGCGGAATCGATCCAGTGATTCCCTCGGGAAAAGAGCGTAGAGCGTGTCGCCCGGCTCAATAACGGTAGCCCCGTCGGGAATGACACCGGTGCCGTTGCGGATCAGCGCCGAAAACAGTACCACAACCGGTGCAATCTCCTCGCGAATCTGCTGTGGTGTCTTATTGGCCAGTTCCATCTCTTCGGTAACCTTGAAGCCACGGAGAAGAATCCTGCCCTGCTCGAAATTGGCCGCCTCAATCGCATGGGGTGTCTCGACAAACTGCATTATCTGGTCGGCCAGCACTTTTTCCGGGTAGATGACCGACGTCACCCCCAGCTTGGCCAGATCGATGACGTCGCTTCCCTCGGCAAACTCCGAGCTGCGCAGACGGGCTATCCGGTGCTTGACATCGTACTGAGCGGCAATAGCACATACCAACATATTGACCTCGTCGTTGGGCGTGACCGCCAGGACCATGTCGGCATCAGGCAGACCAGCTTCCTTCAGAATCGTTGGCGAGGTACCGGGGCCGTTTAGAATTTGAGCGTCGAGTTTGTCGCTAAGTTGTTCGCACAGCAGCGAGTCAACCTCGATCAAAGAGAGCTGATGTTTGTCCCGCAGGAGGTGATCGCCAAGACTCATTCCAACGACACCACCGCCGACAATTATTATTCGCATATCTGTCCTGTCATATCAGGTGAAACGGCAGGTCTTGCCCACCGGTCAAACCGATCTAATTTCGACCGATTACAAACCATAATCAAATAAATATTTCAGCCTGCTTAGCGGTCGATTTGCCACCGTCGGCAATACAAAAAGGTCGGCCGCAGACCGGCCGACCTCATAACAGGTTCTATCCGGTTCGACGTTAGAAGCCGTATATTTCTCCGAACTTGGCCGTCATGTAGTCAATCAACGGTTTGTGCGAAAGCGATTCGCCGGTGACTTTCTCTCCGAGAACGGTAGCACGATAACGACCACCATGACGGTGGATTTTTTCGCGCAGCCACTCCCGCAGAGGAGAAAATTGGCCGTTCTCAAACTGATCGTACAGATTCGGTATCTCTTTTTTCGCCTGAGCAAAGAACTGAGCGGAGTAGAGATTGCCCAGAGTGTAGGTCGGGAAATATCCGATCAATCCAGCCGACCAGTGAACATCCTGAAGGCAACCATTGGCGTGGCAGTCAACCTTGATACCAAAATACTTCTCAAACCGACTGTTCCACTCAGAGGCAGCATCGGCCGGTTTCAGGTCACCGGTCAACAGGGCACGTTCCAGTTCAAACCGGAGCAGGATATGAAGGTTGTAGGTCGCCTCGTCGGCTTCGACCCGGATGTATGACGGCTGCACGTTGTTAATCGCAGCGTAGAAGTCGTCAAGCTTAACATCTCCCAGAGAATCTCTGAATATCCGTTGCGCTTGCGGGAAGAAGTACTTCCAGAATGATTTGGAACGTCCCACCTGATTTTCCCACATCCGACTCTGAGATTCATGAATCCCGAGCGACGCTGCCTCACCGGCTGGCATTCCAAAATTCTTCTCGCTCTCTGTTCCCATCTCGTAGAGACCATGACCAGCCTCGTGCATCGTACCGAAGAGAGCGTCATTGAGCCGCTTCGGATTGTACCGTGTGGTGATGCGCGTGTCACCGGGGCCAATGGTGGTGCAGAAGGGATGAGTGGTGATATCAAGGCGCCCATTGGCAAAATCGTAACCGATCGCACCGGCTACCGCTTCGCCAAAAATACGCTGCAACTTGACATCGTAGTCGCGCTCAACAATCGAGACATCCGGTTTTTTTGAAGCGCCTTTGATCTTGCCCAGCAACACGACCAGATCGTCACGAAGTCCGGCAAATGTCGCTTCGACATCCTTAACCGTCGCACCCGGTTCGTAATCGTCGAGCAGGGCGTTGTACGGTTCACCTTCCCAACCGTAGGCATCGGCAACTTTCAATTTCAGCGCGACAATCTTCTCCAGCCACGGCAAGAATGACTTGAAATCGTTATTTTTCCGAGCCGTCACCCATTCACCCTGAGCCAGGGTGGTAACTTTGGTTTCCTCTTCAACCAGGTCCTTGGGCAGCTTGACCTTCTTGTCGTACCAGTGACGAATTTCGCGGATATTGGCCGCGTCGATTGAGTCGGCATCTTTGACAAGGTCAGATTGTTCCAGCTCCGAAAGCAGTTCCCCAACCCGGGGATCGGTTACTTGTTCGTGAATCATGCCGGAGAGGAGGGCCAGTTGTTCCGCCCGTACTTTTGCGCCGCCCCGTGGCATGTAGGTACGCTCATCCCAACCGAGGAGAGCGCCGGTACCACCAAGGAGAGCAATTTTCTTGAATCGCTCTTTTAGTTCTTCATACGATTTCTGCGATGACATTTTCATGCTCCTATTCTACCGGGTCGATGGCTGGGTCAGATCGGTATTGATCCGGTTCAACCCCTACCCGAACGTACTTACACATAGCTTAATTAAACGGCCCCAAAGATAACCAAATCGCCGGAAAAATGCAACCGCTGATAGGGACCAAAAAACCTATCTCAACCGTTTGGCAATCATCAACTTGCCGATATACGCCTGACCCCGGACACTACGGGCAGGCCGGTGGTGGCGGGCCGAGGGGAACGCCGAAGAGATAGTCAACCAGATAAGTAATGTCCGAGATATTTATGAACTCGTCAATATCACCGTTAGCATTGCCCTCTTCCGGGCACGGTGGCTCGGGTCCCAATGGTACGCCGAACAGGTATTCAACCAGATATGTAACATCGGATATGTTTATGTACTCGCCTTCGTCGCCGTTGGCGTTGCCGCGGATATCAATGCAGCATGGCTTATCCCAGCGGGCAATATAATTGGCAGCGGCGCCACCGGCAGTCGTGAACGATCCCCCGGCGATCAGCTTACGGTTGTAGACTGTCAGGGAAAAAACATAGTAATTCATCCCTGAGCCGAGCGGTTGCCATGTCGAACCATCCCAGAGGGCAATATAGTTGGCTGCAACCCCACCGGCAGTACTGAAACTCCCCCCGGCGATCAGATCACCGTTGTAGACCGTCAGGGAGCGGATAATAGTATTCATCCCGGAGACGAGCGGTTGCCATGTCGAGCCATCCCAGCCGGCAATATACTTGGCAGCAACGCCACCGGCAGTCGTGAAACCTCCCCCGGCGATTAGCTCACCGTTGTAGACCGTAAGGGAGGAAACAATGTTACTCATCCCCAAACCGAGCCTTTGCCATGTCGAACCATCCCAGCTGGCAATACGATTAGCCTCAATCCCGCCAGCAATCGTGAACAATCCGCCAGCGATCAGATCACCGTTGTAGACCGTCAGGGACCAGAGATAGTCATCCATTCCCGAGCCAAGCGGTTGCCAGGTGAAACCATCCCAAGCGGCACATTCATTGGCAGCAACCCCAACGGCAGTACATAAAATCACCCCAGCGATCAGATCACCGTAGTAGAGCGTCACG
>DAOUUR010000182.1 GCA_030668045.1 bacterium | reverse complement strand
GAAAAACGGTACTATTCTATCAGCGAAGTGGCAAGGATTACCGGTCTGGAACCGTATGTTCTCCGCTACTGGGAAAAGGAATTTCCCAACCTCAAGCCAAAGAAAAACCGGGGTGGCAACCGGACCTACACGCAGAGAGATATTGAGATCATTAACCAGATCAATCACCTGCGGACCCGCGAGAAACTTACTATCGCCGGTGCCAGGACCAAGCTGATGATGAAGAGGCCCGGCGAAGTAAAGCAGAGTTCACTCAATTCGGCTAAGGCCAAAACGCTCATTGGGCAGATTCGTAACGATATTGAGGCCCTGCTCAAAGTTTTCTCTTGAACTGTATCGATTTTGGGATAACTTACGATATAGTTAAGAAAAGTGCCCAAGTTTGTCGGAGCGTAGCGCAGCCTGGTTAGCGCACTCGCTTGGGGTGCGAGAGGTCGGCCGTTCAAATCGGCTCGCTCCGACCATGTTTTTTGTCTCTCTCGGCGCGACCAATCGGGTATAATTAAGCATGACTAGTATAGAGAGCCATTCTGCATTGGTGCTGGTTCCGGCATACAACGCCGCGAAGTATCTACCCGAGTTGATCCCCCGTCTCAAGCAATTCGCCTGCGAAAACAATATCCTGTTTGTCAACGATGGTTCCACCGACGACACTCTCAGTCTCCTGAAGGAACATTCAGTCAAGTATATATCGTTTGAGGTCAACCGGGGGAAAGGAGCAGCCCTGCTTGCTGGTTTCAAGTACGCTATTGAAAAGGGTTATCGTTCGGTGCTCACTATTGATGCCGACCTTCAGCACCTGCCTGAGGAAATTCTGCGATTCTATGCAATCGACGATGGTGGTCGTCTCATCATGGGTACTCGCAACATTGATCTGTCGGTCATGCCGTTTGCCCGCTGGCTGACCAACAACCTGACTTCGCTGATCATTTCGATTTTCTCCTCCCAGCGCATTCGAGACAGCCAGTCGGGATATCGTTTGATACCCACCGAATTCTTAAGAGCAACTGACTTCAAGACGGTCCACTACGATCTGGAGTCGGAGATGCTTTTCAAAGCGGGTGCTGCCGGTATTCTGGTTGCCGAAGTTCCGATCTCCACTGTCTATGAAGGGTCCGAATCGTTTATCAATCCTCTGACCGATACGACCAGATTTATCCGTCAGATATGGAAGAGAATCTGGACATAGAATATCTTTAACGTCCTTGCAACTCGACCGGAAATCAATTAAACTTATCGCCATGATATTACGACAGCTTGATCTGTGTCGCCAGGCCAACCTGGCAATGATGCATCCGGCACGTACCTGTGAACACAACGCCAACAGGGTGGATAATGCCTAAACGTAAACGAATTCTGATTACCAATGACGACGGCTATTTTTCCGATGGGATACAGACGCTCTACCGGGTTCTGCAAAAAGATTACGACGTCTATCTGGTTGCGCCCGACCGTGAACAATCGGCCAGCTCTCATTCGTTGACCCTGAATCGACCGCTTCGCTTTCATCAACTCGACCGTCGTTGTTACACCACCGACGGCACCCCGACCGATTGCGTCATGCTAGCTGTTCATAAGCTGTTTAAGCACCGCAAACCGGACATGATTATCTCGGGGATCAACCACGGTGCCAATATGGGTGACGACGTTACCTATTCCGGTACGATTGCGGCTGCTATCGAAGGTTCGATATTACAGGTTCCGTCGATTGCCGTATCGATGGCCCACTATCGTCCGGGCATGTCGATGACTCGAGCCGCCCGATTTGTCGCCAAACTTGTCAAGTATAGCAGTCAGTTCGGGCTTGATAGCATGACTTTTCTCAATGTCAATTTTCCGGATGACGAAGGCCGACCGTACCGTCAGTACGAACTGACGACCCTGGGTGTGCGTCACTACAAAGATATTGTAATTCATAAAACCGATCCGCGTGGACTGCCGTACTATTGGATCGGTGGTCGTCCCAAATGGAAAGCTACGCCGGGGTCCGATTTTGACGCTATCCAGAGGGGCGTGGTATCGATTTCGCCACTGCGGATGAACTTCACCGATACCGAAACTCTGGAGCGTTTGGCCAAATCACCACCCAATCTGAGATAGTCCAGCCCCAGGCTCACCAGTGTTTAGTAAAAAAAGCACTATATTTGAGCTTCACGGGCTCCGATAAGAAACTTCAGAGGCAAAAGAGTTGACACCGCCTCGGAAAAAAGTATCATTGGGGAGTTACACAGGCGAGACTCGGGGCGTGGCGCAGATTGGTAGCGCGCTTGGTTCGGGACTAAGAGGTCGCTGGTTCAAATCCAGTCGCCCCGATTTATTCGCTGACAGACATCCGGAAATTTGAGGACTTAGTAACGCCGACATTGCGCCGGGCGCAGCGCCGGTAGACGAATGTAATAGAAGGAAAAAGTAATGCCTGAAGAGAGAAAGTTGATTATCGCGGTTGTCGGAGCGGGAAAATGCTCCAAGAAACTTCGAGACATGGCGGCCGAGGTGGGGAAGTATGTTGCGGAAAACGACGGCGTTTTGGTCTGTGGTGGTATGGGAGGCATCATGGAAGGCGCCGCCAGAGGAGCGAAGGAAGCCGGAGGTATAACGATTGGAATTCTGCCGACCGACAACAGGGAAGATGCTAATGAATTTATCGACTATGTTATCCCGACCGGATTCGGAGAAGCAAGGAATGTCATGGTTGTGCGTACGGCCGATGCTGTAGTTGCCTTTCCCGGAAAGTACGGAACGTTAACGGAAATGGCGTTTGCTCTTCATGCCGGTAAACCGGTGGTCTCGGTGAAGGCCTGGAAGTTGGGCGATGAAATACACCATGTCGATAGCCCCGTTGAGGCCGCCGAACTTGCGATGAAACTGGCCGCGGAGAATCAATGACCCTGGTGGCCGCCGCAGTGGTGGTCAAGGGTAATGTTCAGGGTGTTGGTTATCGCTATTTCTGCTACCAGAAGGCACTTAGTTTTGGCGTGACCGGCTGGGTTTGCAACGACCCTGAAGGATCGGTCAGTTTGCTGCTGGAGGGGGAGAAAGAAGTTCTGGTTGATCTGGTCGAGTTGTTGCGAGAGGGTCCAGCTTCAAGCCGGGTTGACGATGTTGAGATTGAGTGGCGAGACTATTCCCAAACGATGAAAACATTCGAGATGAGATTCTGACCCTCGCCAGAGTTGAGGCAAAGGTATAATGAGCGACCTGAAAAAGTATATTCGGAGCGTGCCTGATTTCCCCAAACCGGGAATCAATTTCTACGACATTTCTACGTTGCTTGGGAACCCGATCGGTTTCCGTTCGGCGCTTGAGCAAATGGAAAAATTCGTCCGCTCCAAACAGCCCGATGTGATCATCGCCATCGACTCACGAGGCTTTCTTTTTGGTGCCCCGCTGGCTGATTCGCTTAAGGTGCCATTGGCACCAGCCCGAAAACCGGGGAAGTTGCCATATAAGACAGTCTCGGAGGAGTACGAGTTGGAGTATGGCACCGATCGGCTGGAATTGCATGAGGATGCTATAAGCAGCGGAGATCGTGTTGTTATCGTCGATGATCTGCTGGCGACCGGAGGGACAGTTTGTGCCGCGTGCGCGCTGGCGACCAGGCTTGGCGGGCAAGTCGTTGGCATTTCGGCGGTTATCGAGTTGTCTTTCCTTCCGTGGCGTGAGAAGTTGGATGGTTACGATGTCAACTATCTGGTTTCATTTGATTCGGAGTAGGCCGCAGAAGCATCTAGGCAACTTGACTGAAGTGATTACCGGCATTAGGTTTGTTCTCTGGCTGATCAATTCCAGAGGGTTAGCCCCCGTAGCTCAGTAGGATAGAGCACCGGTTTCCTAAACCGGGTGTCGCAGGTTCGATTCCTGCCGGGGGTATTTTATTTGGTTTTGTCATCACATACAGTTAAACATTTCCCCATCTAATCAAGTCTTTTACAAGTAAGGAGATAGGGTAAAATCGTGCTCAAAATCGTTTGACATGGCGAAATGCCCAATATATATTCACAGCTTGTCTTGTTGAAAATGAGTCATGTACTAAATTGAGAATATCTACTTTTAAGGAGTCCATACAGATGAAGCGGTCCCTGCTAGTTGCTCTGGTTGCAGTAATGTTTATGTCGGTTTCGGCCCATGGTCAGTATTATGCCGACGGTAGTACGTCTTTCGAATCGTTCTTCCTGAGTTTCGACGGTGGTGGTGCGAGAGCTGAGGGAATGGGCGGCGCTTTTCTCGCTGTCTCCGATGATGTAACCAGTATTGGTTGGAATCCTGCAGGAATCTATGAGTTGGAAACGACAGTGGTCGGCCTTACGTATAGTTCTCTGGCACCGCGCGGGAGCGCCACCACAAATGTATTTACCGGCACACGCGGGATATTTGCGTATGACTTCGATCATTCCGGTTTCCTTGGTAGTGTATCGTCGTTGAACTTTGCTGCACCTATCAGGATTAGCGGTCATCCTTTTGTGGGGTCGGTGAGTTTTGTTAAAAACTACGATGAGTTTCAGCAGTATTCGATATCTGCCGAAGAAGATGTCCCTATGGTTGTTCTTAATGATGCCGGTGTGTTGGTTCTGGACACTCTTCTGGCAACCATTGATGGTAATTTTGAACTCACTGGCGGCTTGAAATCGCTCAATCTTGGTATTGGTACTCGCATTTACAACAACATCTCAGTCGGTCTTAGCACCAATGTGTACACCGGCAAGACTGTGCGTCGGGATACGCGACGGATTCACGCTGACTCGGTCACTGTTCAGTACTTCCAGCGTGCTACGGCTGTGCTGGATACTCTGTTCATTGACAGCAATAAATTCTCCGGTGTGAATTTCACCCTCGGATTGAAACTCAATGGAGAGAAGTTGGATGCTGGCTTGGTTGTGAGAACACCATTTACGCTGAGTATCAAAAAGGGCAGCGCTATGTACAGTCAGATGACTCTCAATGGTTCTGTTTTCGGGGAAAACACAGATACTATTTTTGTCGATAATCAGCTAATCAAGTATGACATGCCCCTGATGATTGGTGGCGGTGTTGCCTATCATTTCTCGGATCGTCTTCTGGGCGCTTTTGATATTGAGTACCGCGGGTATAGCTCGACCAGAATCATGGACCGGTACCAGATCATTGTTGATCCGGGTGCCAATGATCAGGAATTCTATAACGAGTACGATCCTGACTGGAACAATGTGTTTCTGTTTCATGCGGGTGCCGAATATCTGATGGAGCGGAGTTTCGGAACTATCCCTCTGAGGATCGGATTTGGATATGAGCAGATACCGATGCCAAGTCTCGAAGGTCGAATAGATACCCTTGGAGTCCCGTATGTTGCCAAGTCCACATCTGCGGCTAAGAGCCTGTCGTTAGGCACCGGATTGCAGTGGAATCAGATCCACCTTGAGTGCGGATATACATACACTATGCTGAATCATCACATGAACGCCGGAGGTTTCTGGAGCTCAGAGCTCAAGAATCGAAACCACCATTTGACCTTCTCGTTCACGGGTTTTTTCTAAGGAGAAGCCGTCTAAAGGCCGACAAGTCAGGCGAATCAATCCAACCCGTTGCTGACGACAGTAAAACGGTGCCGGTTTGTGCCGATACTAT
>DAOUUR010000292.1 GCA_030668045.1 bacterium | reverse complement strand
GTCGTTCCTTCGAATCGGCGACCGTGCTGCCGGTGCAATCAAATCGGGCGGAACAACCCGACGCGCCGCAAAGATGGTCTGTCTTGATCTGGACCATCCCGACATTGAGGAGTTCATCAACTGGAAGGTTGTCGAAGAGCAAAAAGTCGCTGCACTGGTGGCGGGTTCGCAGGCTATCAAACAACAGTTACAGGAAATCTTCAAAGCCTGTCGTCTTCCCGGCAGTAACGGCAACTCTGTTATCGAAACCGACCCCAAGAAAAACAAGAACCTCAAGCAGGCGTTGCGGGCGGCCCGACCTTTCATGGTGCCCCAGACGTATATCCGCAAGATTCTTGAACTGGCCACTATGGGCGTGACCGATATTGAGTTTGTTGATCTCAACACCAATTGGGACAGCGAAGCCTACCTGACCGTCTCGGGACAGAATTCCAACAACTCGGTACGAATCCCCAACTCTTTCTTCGATGCCCTTAAGGCAGGCGAGCAATGGCACCTGCGGCAGCGTACCTCCAACAAGGTCATTGATTCGATACCGGCCAAAGATCTCTGGGAAAAAGTTTGTTACTCGGCCTGGTCGTGCGCCGATCCGGGCGTCCAGTATGATACAACGATCAATGAGTGGCACACCTGCCCCGAAGATGGCCGCATCAACGCTTCCAATCCGTGTTCGGAATATATGTTCCTTGACGACACCGCCTGCAACCTGGCCTCGATCAATCTGGTCAAGTTCCTCAACGAGGACGGCAGTCTTGACATTGATGGTTACCTTCATGCGGTTCGACTCTGGACAATTACTCTGGAAATCTCGGTGCTCATGGCATCGTATCCATCGCAACCTATCGCGCAACGCAGTTACGACTACCGCACGCTCGGTCTGGGCTTTGCCAATCTTGGCACCCTGCTGATGCGGATGGGTATCCCCTACGATTCACCCGAAGGATACGCCTGGGGTGGTGCGTTAACGGCGATGCTGACCGGTCAGGCCTATGTAACTTCGGCCGAACTGGCGCGGGCGATGGGACCGTTCTCAGGATATTATCGCAACCGCAACCACATGCTCCGGGTGATCCGTAACCACCGACGCGCCGCCTACAATGCCGATAAGGCCGAGTACGAAGGGCTGACTGTCAAGCCGATGGGTATCAACGCCAACTACCTTCCCGAAGATGTTGTCAAGACGACCCGGCAAGTCTGGGATATGGCGCTGGAAGAAGGTGAGACATACGGTTTCCGCAACGCGCAGGTCAGTGTTATTGCGCCGACCGGAACGATTGGTCTCGTTATGGATTGCGACACGACCGGTATCGAGCCTGACTTTGCGCTGGTAAAATTCAAGAAGCTGGCTGGCGGCGGGTATTTCAAGATCATGAACAACTCGGTTCCGATCGCCCTGAGCAGGATGGGTTACGATGACCAGCAGCTGAAAGAGATTGCTCATTACGCTACCGGTCACAAGACACTCAGCCAGGCGCCGTTTATCAATCATGAGTCGCTCAAAGCCAAGGGATTCGGCGATGCTGAACTTGAGACAATCGAGCAATCACTTGAGAACGTTTTTGATATTACTTTCGCCTTCAACAAACACACCCTCGGCACCGAGTTCCTCACAGATACATTAAGCCTCTCGGAAGAACTGATCGACGATTGGAATTTCAACCTGCTCAAAGAACTCGGATTCACCAAAGAGCAGATTGACGCCGCCAACGAATTCTGTTGCGGCACCATGACGCTGGAGGGCGCACCGCACATCGGCGAGAAAGACCTGATCGTGTTCGACTGCGCCAACCGCTGCGGCAAAATTGGTCGCCGTTATATTCCGTACGAAGCACACATACGGATGATGGCCGCCGCCCAGCCGTATGTCTCCGGCGCTATCTCCAAGACGATCAACATGCCGGCAGAAGCGACTATTGATGATGTCAAAAAAGCGTACACGCTGGCATGGGAATCGATGAACAAAGCGATTGCTCTCTATCGTGACGGTTCCAAACTCAGCCAGCCGTTGAGCGCTTCGATGATCGATGAAGAAGAGGAAGAGGAAGAAATGACGGTGGAGAGCGTGGCCGGAAAGATGGCTCAGAAACTGGTCTATCGTTACATCGCAAGACGTCGTAAAGTACCGAACCGTCGCGCCGGTTACACACAAAAAGCGGTTGTCGGCGGGCACAAAGTCTATCTGCGCACCGGTGAGTATTCCGACGGCACCCTCGGCGAAATTTTCCTTGATATGCACCGCGAAGGTGCCGCCTTCCGCTCATTGATGAACAGCTTTGCTATCGCCATATCGCTCGGACTGCAGCATGGCGTACCGCTTGAGGAATTTGTCGATGCTTTCCTTTTCAGCCGTTTCGAACCTAACGGAATGGTGCAGGGGAACCGTGCGATCAAACGGGCAACTTCGATTATTGATTACATCTTCCGCGAACTCGCTATCACCTATCTGGGTCGTAACGATCTGGCCCATGTTTCCGATGAAGACCTGCGCGGCGATACCATTGGCGCACCCGCCGAAGAAAAACCGGAGTGGGAAGAGGAAGAAGTGGCTACGGTAGGTGTTACCGGACAGGTTACTCAGGGAAGTCGCCTTCCCAATGACATACGAACCAACCATCTGACAAACGGAAATGGCGCCGACAACAACGGTGGCGACGGAAACGGAACTTCTGGAGGAAATGGTCATGGTGCATCGGTGGAGTCTTCGATTACAACTGAGGAAACTAAAAAATCGGCGGCGGTGCTTAAGCTTGTCGCCGCGCCAACGGCCACTATCGCCGACCAAGGAGCCCAACAGCTCCACCAGCAGATCAGAAACGCGCGACTAAAGGGATACGAGGGCGACATGTGCGGCGAGTGCGGACAGTTCACGATGGTTCGCAACGGCACATGTTTGAAATGCGACACCTGCGGCGCCACCAACGGCTGCAGCTAAGGGGGGTGGGGCCCCATGGGGCCATATCGACCACGTCGATTGTTGTTGAGTTTATATATATGTGTAGCCCGCCCGAAACGGCGGGCTTTAGGGCGCGTGTATAGTAATAACAAGGAAGTGGAATATGCCGGGATTACAGTCGCTCAGTGGGAATAGAAGATTTTCAGTCGATTGGGATGCCAGTTTTGTGATAATGATCAATGGAGACTCAAATTGGGGGGGTTGATGCGTAACACTT
This sequence comes from bacterium, assembly GCA_030668045.1. Lineage (GTDB taxonomy): Bacteria > Zixibacteria > MSB-5A5 > GN15 > FEB-12 > DAOUUR01. The sequence goes on along the minus strand of DAOUUR010000292.1, from coordinate 828 downwards.
TAATAGGAATAGCCTCAAGCTTCTTTATCGTCTTCTTACAGCCCTGGATCGGGGATATTCCTACAGATATCGCAGTGTTTGGTTGCGTGATCCTCGCGGTCATTATAGTCCTGCTACTTGTCTTATATCCAAAGCAATCGAAGGCAGCTGCCGGCACTGAAATTGTCAGAACGCTGCTTAAGGACAACAATATTGAACGGGTCAATATAACAATTAACCAATACATAGTTCAACAGCGCGAGCAATCGCTCTCGGGGCTTTTTTCAGGCAGTCTATCTTCTAAGCAATCAGAACCATCTGATGTGTCGGATTCTCCTACTGAAACAATTGTCGAACAAGATACTGTTGATGTCGCTAAAGAGGACGTCGCACGGAGGATCAAAGAGGCGCTTGAATATTTGAACCGGCGTCAATTCATCGAGGCGCGGTGTCGACTGCATGAGATTCTTGCTGAAATCAAGAAGGAGCCGGGATTTGAAAGCGAGCGTGCTCGCGTATTCAATAATCTTGGTGTCTCCTACAACCAACCAGATGAGTATGGCGATGTGGAGTTAGCCAAGAAATACTTCTATCAAGCTCTTGGTGAAGACTCATCATTTTATCGCGCCAAACTCAATCTCGGGTTAGCGAATATAGGAGAAAATACTGCAAAGAGCATCAAAAGGGGATATGAGCAGATTTCAGCAGTATGGGAGTCTATTAAAGACAATTCGGAGTTCCCCGAGCCAGAACTTAAACCGCTGCTGGGTACGATTGTATGGGCTACATACAATCATATGGGTGCGAAAGTATGCGTCGACTTGATAGATGGGCTCAATGAGCACCACG
>DAOUUR010000262.1 GCA_030668045.1 bacterium | reverse complement strand
TCGAGTATCTCAAGCGGTAGGCTATCGCATGTCATCTCAACATGTTATGCTGTGTCATGAACGAATGGGACCAAACCTTATTGGTCGGCACTCTTTTTGCCCTCTTTGTGGGCGGTGAAGCACACAGGATTCTACATCTTGCTGGCTGCGATTCTGATAGTCAGGTCGCATTCGGTTGCCGCAGAGCGAACCGACTTCCGCGTCAATAACGATATCGGAACAACGCAGCAGGACCATCCCAGAGTAGCGGTGGCTGCCGACGGTTCCTTCATTGTTATCTGGGTTGATTACCGCGGTGCCTCCTCTGATATCTTCGCGCAGAAGTACAACCCCGACGGTTACCCGGCCGGGGAGAATTTGAAAATTAATGATGACCTCTCCGAAGCCTACCAGTTCGAACCGGCTGTCGCGGTTGATCTGTTTGGTCGGTACTCAGCGATCTGGAAAGATTATCGCAATAGTCCGTATCCCTTGCGCCCCGACATATTCCTCCAGCATCTGGACTCTACGGTCACACCAGTGGGTGTTAACGTCAACATCACAAACGAACAACCCGACTCGTCAGGGAGGACACCGGATATTGATCTCTACGCTGTCGGTGGAGGGGTGATTGTATGGACCGACTATCGCAACTGGAATTGGGATATTTATGGGCAGTTGATTGCAGCCGATGGTGCCCCGCTTGGGGAGAACTTCAGAATCAACGATGATGTTGGACTGTCTCAGCAGCACAGGCCCCGCGTCTCTGTTTCCAATGAGGGCTGGTTTGTAGTCGCATGGTATGACAAACGTGGCGGCGATGATGATATCTATTGTCAGCGGTTCAACACACTTGGAAACCCTCTGGGTCCGAATGTGCAGGTCAGCGAAGATAGCGTCGGGACGCGGCAGGCGTTTCCCGATGTGGCAGCCGATGGCGCCGGCCACTTCACGGTTGTCTGGGTGGACTGGCAGAATGGTATCTATCCAGCCAATCCTGATATCTACGCCCGCAAGTATGACACCTCAATGACCCCCATTACCGGTGAGTATCGTGTCAACACCGACACTCGCGAGACGGCGCAGCGTGAACCGACAATTGCTGCCGATCGCATGGGCAACGTCTCTATCATCTGGTCTGATTCCGGTTTGACCTCGTGGGATATTATCGGGCAGATGGTTGATGTTGACGGCATTGTGCGCGAGACTAATTTCCAGGCCAACTCCCATACCGATAGCTTGCAGATTTATCCCGATGTTGCCCTTGATGGACGGTATCGGTATATCGTCTGGGCCGACAAACGATCAGGGAATTTTGATATCTATGCTTCGATAACCAAGTACAATGACCCTACCCTCGTGTTGACACCGTCGTCTGTGAAATTCGAGATGCAAATTGGAAGTACACCACCGGCCAGCCAGGAAGTGTTGGTTGAGCATGCTGGTTACAATCCGCTTGATTTTCGCATCGAAGGCAACATGAACTGGCTAAATGTCAGCCCGGCTACTGGACGTACACCGCTGACGGTGAATGTTTCGGTTGATCCCGGTTTACTGGGAATGGGGACGTATTTTGGATCACTCGTTTTCGTTGACATCAGCCATGCCGATTCCTCAACCGTGCTTTCGGTGCGACTTGATGTTACATCGCCGGTGATGTCTGTGCTGCCTACCAACATTGCCTGTTCTGGTTTTGCCGGAGTTGACGAACCTCATCGCTTCGAGATCGCGGTGCTCAACGATGGTATCGGCCAGTTTGCATGGACCGCAGCGGAGAGTGTCACTTGGATTGACATTACTGAATCGTCAGGTTTGTCGCCGGACACGGTTGACGCTTTCTTAAACGCGCAGTATCTGTCGGTGGGAACGTACTCGGAGCCAATCGTTTTTGAATCAACCGAAGCTTTCGGTGCGCCCGATACGGTTTGGGCAGAGTTTGAGGTGGTGGATAATCTTCCGTACCTGCAGGTGATGCCGGACTCGTTTTATATCAGGAGGTCGGTCGGTATGACCACCGACACTTCTGTTATGGTGACAAATCCCGGTGTCGGTGTTCTGGATTGGTCTGCTGCATCTTCGGTGTGGTGGCTGACCCTTAGCAGTACTTTTGGCCAGGCGGGCGAAATAGTGGATTTCATCGTTGACCATAGCAATCTATCAACCGGTGTCTATGTGACGTCGGTCAATTTCGTTGACGATGGTTCGTTCAATGTCGAAAAACAGATACCGTATATTCTTGATCTCTATAAATCATCATCCGATCTGATTACTCTGGAGCCGGTCAATGTGTTCAGGTCGCAGTCGGGTGTGATGCCGATCCGTTTGAGTCTGACCGGAGAAGCCTCCCGGCTCTACCTTCCCCTGAAATATGATCCCGGTGTGATTGCCGCCGACTCGGTGCAATTTTCCTCCGAAATATCCTCCTACGCAACCGGTACATCGGCCATAGACAATGAGACCGGTCGACTGATTGTTGAGTTGATCGCCGCATCAACGGTGCCTGTGGGCGACTACCTGATGGCTGATTTCCATTTCACCGGCAAGGCAATTGACGCTACGACGCTGGTTGACACTGCTCATTTTGACACCTGCTCGGTGTACCTCCGCTCGTCGGCGGGGGAGAAGCTGACGCCGACGGTAGAGCCCGGCATGGTGACTGTGGGGCAGCCTACCGATGTCGATGACAAACCCTCCGGCAGTCTGCCGAGAAGTTTCAAGCTGTATCCGAACTACCCGAATCCGTTTAACCCCTCGACAACAATCGGATTTGATCTGCCCCGGCGGTCATATGTGGAACTGGTCGTATTCAACATCCTTGGGCAGGAGATCAGGCGATTGCGTGAGCAGTCACTGCCAGCAGGTCACCATCAGGCCGTCTGGAGCGGTGATTATGTTAGTGGGCAGCAGGTTCCCAGCGGAATATATTTCTATCGCCTCCGAACCGGCGATATTTCTCGGGTCGGGAAAATGGTGTTGCTTAAGTAGAGGTTTCTCAGGGGTTTAGGGTGAGTGTATTTCTCGTTTTATCGATCAACTGATATGAACTTTTTTGATTTAGTCTCGTAAGTAATCTCATAAGCGCTGACTCAGACCACACAGCGGAGGAGATTATGAGATACTACAGGATAGTTATTAGCATTATCGCGTTGGCCGTACTGGCCGTACCTACACTTATGGCAGCGGACAACAGCGATCGTATTTACGGACGGATCCTCACAGTCGATGGTGAAGAATTCGAAGGCTTGATTCGTTGGGACAAGAACGAAGGTAGTTGGGTTGATGTGCTCAACGGCAACAAGGAGATCCCCAAGAAATTCCGGCGCAAGGCCTATAAGGAGAGTCGGCAGAAGTACAAGGAGTCGATTAAGCTCTTTGGCCTCAGGATAGGTGGCTCCAATATAAGCTGGGATGGTAATATTGCTCAGTCTGGCATGCGTTTTGGTCATATCAAGTCGCTTGAGGTTGTTGATGACGATGCCGCTTTGATCGTGACTCAGTCGGGTCTCGAAGTCGAACTGGAGGGCGGCTCTACCGATATCGGTACAGGAATTCGAGAGATTGTTATTGAAGATAAGGATGAGGGTGAGATCGAACTGGACTGGGACGATATCGAAAAAATCGAGTTCATGGGTGCCAGAACCAAGGAGGAGTCGACCTATGGTGAGCGTCTCTACGGTACGCTACTGACTCGTCGAGGCGAAGAATACTCCGGCGCTGTCTGCTGGGATGTTGATGAACTCTTCCCAGTTGATATTCTCGATGGTGATGACAAACGGCGCAGCCGCAAAGTGAAGTTTGGCAAGATTGCCTCAATAGAGAGATATAGTTCAAGTGCCGCCAAGGTTGTTCTCAAGAACGGTGATGAACAGATCTTGCGTGGAAGCAACGATGTGGACGACAGCAACCGGGGTATTGTGATTTCCGATCCGGGTTTCGGTCAGGTCAAGGTTTACTGGGATGAGTTCGACCGTCTTGATTTCACCGGGCCTGTTTCCGTTGCGAGTTATGATGATTTCGACGGCGGTAAGGAATTGCGCGGTACTGTTTATACCGAAGATGGTGAAGAATTTGAGGGTACTATTCGGTGGGACAATGATGTAGAGTACACTTGGGAGATTCTTGACGGCGAGTTTCGTGATGTCGAGTTCGATGTGGAATTCAGCAAAATACAGCAGATTGAAAAACGTTCGCGTCGCTCGACAGTTGTTACCGTCTGGGATGGCCGCTCGTTCCGCCTCAGCGGGTCCAATGATGTGGACGATGATAACAAAGGTATCTTCATCATGAGCGACGATGGCGATGAGGAATTGGTAGAGTGGGAAGATTTCGCGAAGGTCGTGTTCGTCAAGTAATTCACCAGTGATCTGTCGGTCCAAAGCTTTGTAAGCATATGGCAACATGGCT
>DAOUUR010000446.1 GCA_030668045.1 bacterium | reverse complement strand
TTGTAATAACGCTTCCAGTTTCTACCGAATAAAAAAAGCGGCCTCTTTTGAGACCGCTTTCTTCTTGTTACTATCTAATCAAAAGAACCTACTTGATCTGGCCCTTGATCCACTCAGTGCTGACTGATTTCGGACGGGTGATGGCAGTACCCACCGCACGATTCAGTACCAACTGCGACAGCATTCCCATAGCTCTTGAGACGGAGAAGAGGACCGTATAGTACTCGAACTCCTTGAGACCATAGTAATACAACAGGGCGCCGGAACCGGCATCAACATTCGGCCACGGATTCTTGGCCTTGCCGTGTTTCTCAAGAACCTTTGGTACAACATTGAAGACGCGGTCGACTGTCTGGAAAACCGGATCATTCGCCATATACTTCTTGCCGAAGGCGTTGAACGCGGAGAAGCGAGGATCGGTTACGCGCAGGACGGCGTGACCGTAGCCCGGAATAACCTTGCCGGAATTCAGCGTTTCCCATGCATAGTCTTCGATCTCTTTCTCGGACGGAGCGCCACCGAATTTCTCCATTGTCTGAAGAACCCAGTTGAGACACTCCTGATTAGCCAATCCGTGCAGAGGACCGGCGAGACCATTGAGGCCGGCCGAAACGGCATAGAACGGATCGGACAGCGCCGAACCAACCGTGTGGCAGGTATTGGCCGAAACGTTACCACCTTCGTGATCCGAATGAAGGACGAGGTAGAGGCGCATCATCGCGTGAGTCTCACCCTTTTTCGGAGCCATGCCCAGCATGCGGGCGTAGTCCGCACCCCAGTCCAACTTGTTGGACGGCTCGATCAAGTCACCCTTCTTGTACTTGATGCGATAGAGACCGGCGGCGATAGTATGAATCGTGCCGAGAATCTTGATAGAATCATCAAGAGCCGCTTCCCAGTAATCTGTCTTGGCCATCCCTTCGTTGTAGCGTTTGCGGAAGATCGACTCATTCTCCATCGCGAGAATGGCCGTGTCGAGCATCGCCATCGGATGCGAAGTCTTCGGCATCGCCTTGAGAACTTTCCAGATGTACTTCGGAACTTCGCCTGCCGCCTTCAGTTCCCCCTGGAAACCTGTCAACTCATCGGCTGTCGGCATCTTGCCGGTGATCAAGAGCCAGAAGATTTCTTCGGGCAGCTTGTCTTTCAGTTTCATAACCGGCGTACCGCGGATGATCAGACCCTGATCGGGTTCGACAACCGAGGTATCGCAGATCATACCCTTGACGCCGCGCATGCCGCCGAACGCCTGGGTTACCGATACTTGCGAAATCTGGACATCGCCTGAACCTTTGAGAATGTTCTTGCGTTCATCTCGAAGCTTCGGGATCATTTCGCCCAGAGTTTCTTTGAGTGTTTTAGCCATGACTTACTCCTTGTGTATAGAGAGATGAGTTCAACATAGTATAAATGTTCACACTCCACATGTGAAATCTTTCACGTTTAATTCCTATTCTACAATATGCCGGGGTTCTTGTCAAGAGGGAGAAGACCGAAAAGGGTATTTTTTGTCTTCAAGAGAAGATTTTGCCCGGATTGAGCAGGCCGGTCGGATCGAGGATTGATTTTACCGATTTCATCAGTTCGAGCGTCGCCCGGTCAAACTCCAGATGCATGTACTCGCGCTTGGCCAGCCCAATTCCGTGCTCACCGGTTAGGGTGCCACCCAGCTCGATTGCCTTTGTGAGGAGTTTGCGGATTTCGGTTTTCATCAACGCCATTTCGTCTGGGATGCGATGTTCGGCCATGAATGTGACATGAAGGTTACCATCACCTGCATGCCCGAAACCATTGATACGCAACACACTAGTGTGATTTAGTCCCGCCACATAGCCGACTAGGATCGGAAATTGAGAAATAGGCACGGCGACATCCTCAGATACTCGATACTCAGCGATCTGCTTGATGGCGAGAGATAGATTGCGTCGCACAGCCCAGAGATGCTCGGCGGCGGCAGGGTCGCTCTCGATGCGAAGATAGGTGCAGTTGTTGGCGAGGCAGAGCTTTTCGATGGCGGCAGTCTGGGCCGTTTTTTCTTCGCCGGTCGTCTCCACTAGTAAAATTGCAGCAGCGCGGTCGAGCCCCTCTGTTTTTTCATACAGATTGGAGCAATAAGCGGCGTCACCATCGAGATATTCCATCACTGTCAGAATCATGCCGGACCGGACAATATCGGCCACCGTCTGGGCGGCATTTTTTTGATTGTCGAAGGCTACCAGAATTGTTGTGCCGAGCGATGGGGTAGGGATTAATCTTACGGCTATAGCTGTAATGACGCCAAGCGTCCCCTCCGAGCCGATCAGCAGATCGTGCAGGGCAAAGGCTGTTGACTGGTTGAAGATACCTGTTTCGATCACCGAACCATCGGCCAGAACGGCGCGCAGGCCAATTACATAATCTTTGACGACACCAAACCGTTTGCAGCGCAATCCCCCAGCGTTTTCAGCTACGTTGCCGCCGATTGTCGATTCCTCAAAACTGGCCGGATCGGGCGGGAAAGTCAGGTTGTGCTTGCTGGCGGCATCGAGCAGATCTTTTGTAATCACGCCGGGTCCACAAGTAGCTCTTTTTCTGGTCGGGTCGATGTTAAGGTCGGTCATTCGCTCGGTTGATAGAACGACGCTGTTTTTCGATGGCACACATCCCCCCGACAGACCGGTACCGGCCCCCCGTGCCA
>DAOUUR010000048.1 GCA_030668045.1 bacterium | reverse complement strand
GCGTGTCGCCATCGGCATCGGTAGCCGACGTTACAAAATTAAGGTTAACATTCTCAAGAGTCGCCTGTGACCCAATCGCCGAAAGCACCGGAACCTGGTTGACATTAGTCACCGTGATCGTGACCAACTCTGAATCCGCGTCGACCGTGACGGCATCGTCGGCATAAAACATCACCGGGTACGTACCCGAATCAGCCAGGGTCGGCGTCCAGTCGAAGGTACCGGTACCGTCATTGTGATCGGTAAACAAAGCTGTACCAGGGAGAGCCGACGTTCTCAACACCGGATAAGTGGGATCAGCATCGGTGGCTGTTATCCCGAAATTGAGGTTCTGACCTTCATCTACCGATCTGGGACCAATCGGATTGAGTTCGGGCGCGGCAATCTGGGCATTAGCCGTAACTGCCAGTATGACTAGACCGAATATACTGGGTATAATTCTTTTCATATTCATACCTGGGACCTGCCTCTTTATTTCAGGAACATCATTTTTTTGGTATCGCTCTTATCATTGACCTGCAGCTTGTACAGGTACACGCCGGTAGCTACACGTTGACCCTCGCCATTGGTAGCATCCCATACCACCTGATGTGCGCCGGCCGGCATCGTTTCATTAATGAGCGACTTCACGTTTTGACCAAGAATGTTGTATATATTCAGTTTCACTCTCGCCGTTGTTGAAAGCGAGAACTCGATAGCCGTCGATGGGTTAAATGGATTCGGATAGTTCTGCGAAAGCTGGAAACTTGACGGCAGGGCAGCATCGACACCCTCGACCGTAATCGATTCAGATGTCGAGGTCGACAACAGGGCCTTGCTCAGTCTGAGCTGTGACTTGTTGCCAGCGGTTACGTTGGCTTCTGCCTTTAGAGGAATTTCCACCAGCTCAACCATTCCGCTTGCGATCAAATTCTTAGCATCGAACGGATTGGTGTAGTACATAAGAACTTTCATCTTGCCGTTGCCATCGTCACGGTAGCGCAATGCCATCTGCTCGGCATCAATCGTCGGTCGCGGCGCCTCAAGTCTCAGAACCGATGGATCATAACTGATCTCAAGCTCGGCACCGGCTATTGGCACCGGCAACTCGGAACGCACAATCAACAGATCGGAGGAACCACCCGGCGTGTCGCCATAGTCAAGCGACACTTTAGCAAATCCACCTTCATACGACTGGGCCGGAGCCGGCGAGAAGGGAATGCCGAAGATGTGGTTGACAATCGCCACCAGGTCAAAGACGTTGACGGTGTCGTTGATGACGACATCGGCGACATCGAACTGCCGCGGACTGAAACCGTAGTTGCCGATCACATAGGCCACAACATTAACAAGGTCGGCCACGTTGATAAGCTTGTCGAGGTTAACGTCGCCGGGTGTATCAACCTGGATAACTCCCGAATCTGTCACCAAAGGCAACGATGGAATATCAGGGTTCGGATCGACCGACTCCCAGCCCTCTTCAATATATACCGGGTAATCGCCTGGAGTGGCCACTGGATCAATCGACATTACCATATACAGAACGGCAGTAGTTGTATCGTCGACAAGGACCGGTTCATTGGCAAGGCCAAAGGCGACCACTCTCACTTCGCCGGGAACGCCGCCAATATTATCGTAAACAACATACTCAGGTGTTCGGACCGATGTGACGACCGAGTCAACTCCAAAAAGTGAGTAATCATAGAAGAAATCGTACTGAATGCCGTAGACCGTTTGCGAAGAAATCAGATTTATCGGAAGGTAGACGGCCGGATTGCCGGCAATTCCACCAACCGGAGAACGGCCGATTGACGATGTCGTGATCAACCGGTCGAAGAGTATCTCATTAACGGTGATACTGACCGCTACTGGAGTCGAAGTGCCACCCTGATTGTCGGAAGCTGAGAATACGGCTGCAAACGACCCCTGCTGGGAAACATCGGGTGTAAAGCTGAAACCGCCTTGCACCGTACTGGAACCTACAACCGTATTGAAGATTGCATTATTGGGAAGAGCCGTAGCAGACAATGTGATTACATCACCGTCAACATCGACCGCACCCACAGTGAAACTAACGGTCTCTCCCTGTTCAATCGAATAGGAATTTTGGTTGGGAGTAAGATTTATCACCGGTGCGTTATTCGTGGGATCACCGCCACCGCCGACTGTGACTGTCACCGACGCCGAGGCGGTGGTACTTCCATTTATCGCCGTCAGATAATAGGTAGTTGTCGTTGTCGGTGATACTGACTGCGATCCGGACAACGAAACAGTTCCAATATTGCTGATACTAACTCCGGTGGCATTTGAAACTGACCAGGAGAGGGTCGATGATCCACCCGCCTCAATATTGGTCAGACTGGCCTGGAAAAAGTCAATCACCGGTTGAGTGTCTTCAACATAGCCGGTATCAGCATGAAAGTAGTTTGAGATCAATTGGGGGTAGGAAGTCACTGTACCGTTGTTCATAGCCAATGCCAGATCTGTTCGGCGGCAATCAAGGAAAACCTGTGTTGGTATCCCGTAAGAAGTATCAACATACCACTCATTAACTTCGTGGAAGTCAAAATCGGCGAAAGTTCCATGAGGCATGCTCGGACTTACCTCAAAGGCCAGCTTGTAGATAACACCGGCACCCGGATCAATGCTGGCGCCCATAGCGCTATCTTCCGGAAAGTTTATGTTGAAGGTGGTCAGGATAGCACCCGAATCGAAAGGATTAGCTGAAAACTGAGCCTGGAAGTCTGTAATTGTATCCAGATATGGAATACCTGTCTGCTGGTCAACTTTCTCTTCCGTTTGAACAAACCCGCCTACAAGCACACTGACAATCAGGCCTGCCAATTGTGGATCCTCATAGAAAACTGGAGTCAGGTAGGTATCGTCAAACCGGATCAGCATCTTAAATCCTGCTACCGAAGAATCACTCTCAAGATAGATAGGTGCCCAGACGGTGTCACCCGGTCGTCCCTCAAAGAGGTTCAACCGAACCAGGTCAACCGTTGATTCGTCGACACTAGTACACCTGACATATCCCTGGGCCGATAGCGTCCCGGATAGAGTTATAAACAACATCAAAAGCAAAAGAGGGATCTTCAGTAATCTCATTATATCCTCCAAAAAGGTATTCTTCAAATCAGGATGTCAGGCTTCATTTAAGAAGCACCATCTTGCGACTGACGTTCTCAAACTTAGATTCAAGACGGTAATAATAGACACCGGAGGCAACTGCCCGACCGGATTGATCGCTACCGTCCCAGACCGAGCTATGAACACCAGCCGGCACGACATCATCTATGAGTACATTTACTTCGCGCCCCAGCAGGTTGAATACTGCCAATCTGACGCGGGCCGTTTCCGGCAATGAAAAATCTATTCTCGTTTCGGGATTAAACGGATTCGGATAGTTCTGAAATAGAGTCACTTTCTCCGGCAGGACCACTTCTTTTCTGACCAGAGAGATATCAACCAGACGACCATCGGCGGAAGACATTGATACCGAACTAATCGTAAACTCGGTCAGGCCGTCAATGGAAAGAAACGCCTGCTTGCCAGACGGCAGCGTGTGGCCATCGAAGCTGTAAACAAGTATTCGACTCTCGTTTCCAATTCTGCCAACAGCCACAGACATGTCGGCGTCATTGATACTGACAGTAGCAGGGTCAATTGGTTGATCGGTCACAATCGAAATTAGAAGACCGCCAACATCAGTACTCGTCTCGTAGCTGAGAAGAGTGTTGATGTCGGATGTCTCGTAACTGAACGTCGCCACCGGAGCATCGTTATCGGTAATCCTGAGTGCGGATGATCCGCTGTTGACTATTACATTTATGAGTGCGACCAGATCGGCAATTGTAGCAGCCATGTAGTCGCCGTTGATGTCCGAGTTGGCCATCTGGAGCGGGTTAAGCGGATACTGATACGGATTCATATAGAAGTTTGAGAAATAGATGGCATCACTGATTTCAAAATCAAGACCGTTGAGGTTGATGTCCCCAATGTTGATATCACCAATCTTCAGAATCTGAACACTACCATTGGTATAATTGATCGAACTAGTCTCAATCCTTGTTCCGCTGGCATCGGTCAGAGTGTTATCTTTGCCGCCAAGGTCGCCAGGGAAAACAAATCTAACCGGCACCATGTAGCCTTGAAACGCGATATTCCCAGCCACCTGGAACTCAATCTCAGCTACCGCTCCCGACCCAGCCGGCATCGGAGAAACAATGGAGTCTCCCGGTTCGTCGGCGATACCACTGATACGAATATTTCCTGGGACATTGTCGGCGTCGTAGCTGTAGGTGAAATACTCAAAATCTGCCGCACGTGTCTGCTCTGTGGTAAGCCCAATTACGGAAAGAACCGACGGATCATAATTGATCAGCAGGTCGAAGGAAGCAACTGCCTCGAGATTTTCAAGGTAAATCTGATAACTGAAGACATCACCGGGATAGGCACTGTCAACATCCAACGACAGGCTGTAGTTGATCGCTTCAATTCCGGTCTGCAACGGGCTACCACCTTTAGCCGGAATCACCGGTGAACTGCCAGCCAAAGCAGAGCCTGCCATCAGAACGGCCACTATTAATAGGCCAAACCACAGGCTAATGCCAAAGCGGCTCAAAAAGACTTTTCTCCATACAAAAATCATGTCACTGCTACTCATGCAACAATCAGACCAGACTTCATATTTTCCCGGCAACAGCGCAAAGTCTGCCACGGCCGGATTAGATCACTCAAAACTTACTAACGTACTGTTTTTAGATCCGTCTAAGGGTCAGTACCGTAATTACTTACAAGGGCCGAAAGTCCGCTTTCGGGTCCTTTATCAATTCGGCGATACTGCTCCCCCGGTAGAAAACAAGGGATGTAGTAGTGAGGAAGAAATCAGTTTCATCCTAGGCCTTACTAAATTATGCAACAACGCAACATCTTGCACGGATCATCCGCGCAACCTCATGTGTAGCTTCTAAATATAAAAAAATGACCAGAAAAGTCAAGGGGCGTTTTAGCCAACTCGCTTTGGTGGTCGTCATTTTCAAATCCATCCTGCATTGATTTAACTTCTTAATCGTTAACAATTTTATTCGGCGGTTAGTTCCTCCTTGTTGCTTTTCTAACCCCGGAAAGGGACAAGCCCTCTCCGGGATATAGTTACATACTGACGTGCTTACTTCAGAAGAATCATCTTCTTGGTAGCAGAGAAGTCAGTGGCATCAAGTTTATAGAAATAGATACCAGAGGCTTCGCCGTCAACGATCCACTCAACACCATGTTCACCGGCTTCAGCGGTACCGGCAAAGCTAGCGACTTCCTGACCAGTTACGTTGTAAATGGTCAGAGTGTAGTCACTGGCCTGCGGCAGCGAGAAGCTGATTACAGTGCTCGGGTTGAACGGGTTCGGGTAGTTCTGATGCAACGCATAAGCGTCAGGCAGCTCCAGCTTGGAGACAACCGGGGCGCCTTCGTAGGTAGCCATTTCGACACTGACAACATTGCTGTTGACAATGACAAAATCACCGGCGAAGGTGTTACCGGCTTCCATGCTGTAGACCAGAATCCTGGTGTTAGCACCGTCAAACGCATAGCGCATATCCATGTTGTCGGCGAGCAGAGTCGGGACAACATTGCCTTCGGCCACGACAAAAGCCGCGCCCACTTCAGCATCGACACTGATGGCGCCATTGGCACCGACAGAGTAACCAGCGTGCAGCGGATTCAGCTTGTCGTACGGTAGAGCATCACCAACAACGACACGGATTATGTAAACCAAATCCGCAACCGACAGAGCCACACCGTCAGCGTTGACGTCAGTGGCAGCGATCTGACCCTCAATGTTCTTATTGAACGCCGAGATACCAAATACGAAGTAGTTACTGAACACAACAGCGTCAGCAATTTCGTACGGAATCTCGTTGAGGTTGACATCGCCACGTGCGTCGATTGAGTCGGCGCAGGCTATGCAGATACCACCATTGTAGAAGTCGATATCACGCTGCGGAACTTTTTCCGGATCGCCAACGAAGCAATCAGCCTGGGCACCTAGATACGTCGGATAGGCGACATATGGTACGTCAGGCGGATTGGTGGAGATATCGATGTCGGGGAAGGAGGCATCAAAGACGCGACTCTCAATGTACAACGTGTTTCCGTCGAAGGACGAAATCGAGTTGTCACCGCAATCCATCCAGAAGAAACGGATCGGAACAAAGGAGCATTCCAGAGTACGGTCGTTAGAGACCAGGAAGTCGAGAGAGAACATGGTGGACGCGACTGGCGGAGTAGCCAAAACTCCAGCCGGAGCACCACAGGTAGGATGGACATCGCCGTTGTTAGTCTCGGCAATACCCACAACTCTCAGCATTCCACTCGGGCAAGCGTTGCCGCAGTTGCCGTCAGGACCGTAACGATACGTGAAGTACTCCCAGCCACAACCTGGGACATAGAAATCCGGACCTTCAATAGCGGTCTGGAAACTCAAAGCGGAGGCGTCATAAGCGATCAAGAAGTCAAAACCGCCGATGTCGAACTTTGAGCCCAACATAATGACATCTACCATATGATGCTGACCCTGGAAAGCAATGTTTAGAGGATCACAGCCTTCAATTGCCACTGCAATAGCGGCACCGGCCGTGATGTCAAAGTAGACAAGACAAGGATCGACTTGAGCGTCCACACCGTCAGTAACGTTAACCATTACGGAGTATACAATACCAGCATCAAGCACAGTGTGATTGAAGGTGATCAAGCCAGTATTAGCATCAATACTCATAGTTCCGTCCGGAGTCGGCATGATACTACCTATGTTGAAGGTCACTGGATCGCAGTCAACTGGATCTGCGGACATCTGGATGGTTGCCGGATCGGCGCCACCCGTCTTGACCGCTGTTTCACCACAGCCACCATCAAATACTGGAGGCTGGTTAGTGAAGTTCGGCGTGAAAATACAGTCAGCCGAAGCCATTCCCAGAGCATCCTCAACATGGAGGGTCACCTGAGCACCAGTCGGTACATCAAGGAGGGTCGGTGTGTAAGACCACGTAGCGGAGGTGTTGTCACCGCCACCTTCAGTGATCGTACCCGGACCGGCATCGAGATACCAGCTCAGCGGATATGACGGAGGATCATCTAGGTCTGTTGCACTAAGAGGGATCGACATCAGATCACAGTGATCACCGGTAGGGCTCACCGGGCAGTTACTGATCACTGGCGCCAAGTTTGGGACGTCATAGATCAGGAAGCAATGCGGACCAGTCCAAGCTGGAGTTCTGTCGCCAAGAGGACCAATGCCGAGGTCGGTTGACCACAGCCAGTTGTTCGACGGACGATACCACGACGAGTCAATGCAGAGGTGTTTGTCTGCTTGAGACGCAGCAACCGAAGTCGAGATCTGGAAGACAATTTCGTTGAAACCGTCTGTGGCACCAGTCGCGTTCTTCTTACTACCGGAGAAACCGATAGTATCGGCGCCGATACCGGAAGTACCATAGCCGTTGCTGTACGTGTTGATGTCGAAGCTGTTATCCCACAGCATATCCCATCCCGTCCACACCACCGTTGGGGAGGCAGGATAGGGATTGAGGTGCGGGATATTCGTACATGCAGTCCAAACCGCACCATCGGTTGAATAGACGCGGAAACCCAAAGCATGTCCAATTACGGCTCCACCAATGTCATTGTCGAACCGAATATTGAAATTAATGGGCGTGTTTGCCATGATAGTATCACCAACACCTACCGTGGCGCCCCAGTTGAAAGTTCCTTCAACATTATCAAGGCTTATGGCGCCTGCTACAGGTGCTTGGCCATAAGATAGCCCAAAGGAAAGAACGAGTGCTGCAAACGCGATGATAAAAGAAGTGCGTTTCATATTCGTCTCCTAATTACAAACGTAATTATTAGTTGCAAAACAACAGTATATGTCATTTCTGTTTTTTCCCCTCAATGCCTGTCTATAGTTTCCATGGAATGAGAGCCAACAAATCCCAGAGTCGCTGCCGACAGATGCACAGAAATTGTCAAACTGTTCTTTCGTTTGAGCGCGTGTCATAATACCTCTTCTAAGTATCCTCCTCTTCAATTATCACAAGGGGTTAACGATTAATGCCACTAAAAAAGTGGCGCTATCTATATATTCAGTATTATCTATCACAACAAAGTCAGGGCCACTCCGGCACCATCGCGCCGGAGTCAGGCTGTTCCTCTCAATTTGTTTACACACAATCTGGGTCTTGCGGGTTAGTTACTTCCCGCTCAAGCTCGCTCCAGAGCTCGTCGCTTTTCTCCAAACCTAAGGGCAACTCGGGGGGGGTGGTCCCAACGGGATGCCAAACAAATATTCCACTAAATACGTTACGTCCGAGATATTTATCAACTCCAACCCCCCGTCTGAGGAGCCGTTGGCGTTACCTTCCTCACGGCAACTCGGCTCAGGGCCGGTCGGAATACCGAAAAGATAGTTCACAAGGAACGTTATGTCCGATATGTTAACGTACTCCTCCTCGTCGGCATTGGCATTTCCGCGAATACCAACACAGCATCCGGAATCAGGAACCAACACCGTCAGGGCGCCATCGATCGGCACCATTTCGAAAGTATCAAGGTATGGTATGGAAAGCGTATCGACGGTAAACCAATCCCAATCCGGATCGGGTGGCTGAACCTGTACCCAATCGACGCACGTCTCGCCCGCCCACTGCAGGCATTTGTAGTAGTAGGTATGCTCTACTTCATTATAGTGCAGACCAACCACATCCCCATTTTCATCCACAAATGACAATTGATCGTAGAACTCATGAAGAATCTCAATATTCACTGTGCGTTCGGTGACTGAATCGGGTATTTCAAATACATCAGCCAACAGCCTGAAGAGCAAGCCACCAGTCTGAGGTTCTATACCGGGTGTGGCGGGACCACCGTAGAAATCAGCCGCTCCGTAAATGGTCATACTCTGGCCGTCCCCTGAGCCAGATTCTACTCGAAGTACTTCCCAACCCGAAACAAGTGTCCCCGTCGTATCGACGCTGCCAATGACAATTTCCATCTCCTGACTGTACATCGAATCCCATGTCGGCTCATAATAAACCGAGTCAAATTCCTGGGTTGAGTCAACTGCCAGCCAACTGAGGCAGTCATCACCGCTCCAGCTCTGGCACTGCCACCACTCTACGGCTTCGACAGTGTCAACCTGAATCCATTGTGTACATTCCATGCCGGACGTGTAATTGGTAGGAGCCAGACACTGAAAATAGGTTCTGAATGTTTCCGGAACCGTATCCACTTGGAATTCCATAATATCCGGAAATCCCAGCCGGATTGATATCTCAAATCCGGTCACAACATCCTGCGATGGGAAGTTGTTATCCATGTACACCGAGATCACAGTGTTCTGTTGGCCCGGTAACGAGGTAGTATCACCAACTCGGACAGCTACTCGGGGTGTTTGAGCGTTGGCCGATGAGGACATCAGGGCGAGAACGACAATGAGCAATAGGCTGCTCAGGAGGACAGTACGTATTCGTGTTAGCATGCTGGCGGGCATAGCTTTCTCCTTAGAAATTCGATTCTTATTCTCTTTTTCGAATCCCTTAGCCAAGACTCAAACGGGCATAGCTCCTTGTTATTCGCCGACAGAACCGGCAGAATTACCCGAATCCCATGGAAACGGACAATCATTACTGTTCTTTAGTTAACGGTCGTGCTTATAACAAGTAACCTGTTGTAATGCCTTAAGAGACCCCCACAGTCCGCATAAGGCAGCAGTGTGAGACAATCTTGCTCAGATCAATGTGATCGACGTAATCTTTGAAGAACCAGTTGTATTCAGTTTTTGTTCTGAAAGTTTCACCTATCATCTGAGCTAAATATAAGACCAAGGGTTACCATTGTCAATAGGAAACCGCAGATATTGGACGATTTTTTTTATTGTCAGCCAATTCGTCGATACCAAGTTCAATCTTTCGCCGACTTCCTACGTTCATCACCTACCTAATAAAATTGTTGTCGTATGCCGATCAGTTCCCAAGACCGACCTTAACCTATCGTACAGCCATAAAAGCAACCAGTATGCCACCCCAAAATAAACCGGACAGTAATTGCCGCAGAATTCTGACG
>DAOUUR010000327.1 GCA_030668045.1 bacterium | reverse complement strand
TGTCCTCATGCTGGCTGGCCCCGGCATAGCCCGGAAACATCATTAATTCAGGCAACTCAATTCCGTTTAGCCGACAGGCTTCCGCCAGCAACCAATTGTCTTCCCTTCCAAGATTCTGACCATTCGGAAAAACGAAGAGAGGAATTTTTGCATCCGGTCTGAATATCAGTTCGACAGGGATTTTCGAGTCCACCGCACGACCATCCCAAATAGCCGGACAGAAAGTACGTTCGTCAATAAGATAACGGACCTTTTCAAAAAGAAGACTATCAACCCCTGTTTCTGTCTCCACACTTGTCACCGAGCCACTGGAATCGACCCCAATAGTAACAACCGTACGCACAACCTGCTGAACCCACGGATAAAACCGGGCAATAGGTCTCTCCAGCTCCTCTTGAGGATACGCCAGAGTCAGGCCGAAATATGAGGGTTGATCTGAGTAGTCGGACGCATTGGCCGATCCCGCGCCAAACATGAGCAGACAAATATAAAAAAACGCTGACTTTGCAATCTGTCCGAAGCGAATGAGCATATTCAATTGTTATACTGACTAGTTTGCAAAATCAAACAAAACAACTCGATGGGGAAACCGGCAATAAAGAAAGCCACCCGGCCGATTTGGTCCGGGTGGCCATATTTGAAAAACGAATTATCTTGTCAACGACGTCTGATTCAGGCGCCAGACTACAGACCTACCACATCAGGACAATCAACCCACCATTCCCCTACAAAGGCTGTGGGCCACAGATTCTGGTCGCTGATACTCACCGTGCTGCAGAAAGGATAGCCAAACTTGCCTCTCAAACTCCCAATCAGGTTGCCTTCTTCGTTGGTAAATCTACCCTCAAAATGCCCCCTGGGGCGGCGAACGTTCGCCAGATCAGCGGACGTATTCGGGTCAAACTCCCACTTTCCTTTTAGATGACCTTCGATACGACGATCTCTTACAACCCAGTACCCCTCGAAATAGCGGCCACCGTCATTGTCGGCCCAGAACTTACCAAACAGATATCCCCTCACGGACCCAAATTCAGTTAACCAGTGCCCGAGGAAGTACCCACTTTGGCGACTCTTAAAAAGCCACTTGCCAGCCATCCGTCCCCTTGGACAATCACTGTCCTCAACTTTCCTCGACTTGATCGCTACCTTGTGGATATTGTCCACATCGTAGACTTTATCAAGATCTGCCAGCTCCATAGTATTCCACCGTTGCTCGAACGGAACCATCTTCAAGATAAGTTCAGGGATGACCAATGTCATAATGTCTGTCCTGATATATACGTCAAGCAGGACACCATCGAAATCGGCAGTCGTTTTGGAAGCCCAGCCCAACCCATAACCGACACTGACACGCATAAGCGAATCCTCACCGCGCTCGAAATCGATAACCTGACGCGGGATAACGACACCGGGACTGGTCAGCATCACCCCACCGGTCCAATCCATCGATGACAACTCGCTGGTCGGTGGTTCACCCAACACACCCCATATAATCTCAACAGCGTAACGGTCATAGGTGCCGACCGGGAGAACAACCGGGTCTCCATCGATTTCCGGAGGAGTGAACAGCGGATCTCCCTCAAGTATGTCCATGCTGTCCAGCAGGTCCTGAATTGAAAACGGCAAATCGACTTCCATAAAGGTTGGCCCGGGGGGAGCGACCGGGTCGGTTGGTTGCTCACTGCACGCGAAAAGAAAGGCCACCACTCCAAGGATACATACGACTTTGAATACGTTCACGATTTCCTCCGATCGCTCATCAATAGGAGCGTATTGAGGTTTGAATAGAAATAAACGAGTATTATCTCAGGCAACTCCCTGCCTGATTGATACTTCAAGTTACTATCCCCGACATACTTATGCAAGTTTTTTCTTGGTCAAAACCGGGATCAAATCTCGAAACGGCCCTTATCGGTAATCCATCGCAGGCGGCACTGCGATTGCAACATTTCCTCAGTCGCATCGAGCTGGACCGAAACCCGCCGTCCACAGGCAAAATAGCACATTCGTTCAAGTACTTCCGGTTGCTGCCCGAAGAGATACATGAGATTCGTGTTCTCATCCACACCAATAATCAGACTATCGCAGTCGCTCCATTTTTCCTGTGTATCTACCAACTGCCGAAAAACAGTCTCTGTTGTCTCCTGTTTAAAGCGATACAGAGCTGTTACCTTTTCAACAATGACAAAATCAACGACCAAACCTGCCGCGAGCACAGGCAACACAAACCAGATAGGTCGGGTTACTTTCTTCAGAAGTGACGCACCAACAATGCCGACAAACACAGCCGCTGCCGGTACTGCACCGTACATGAATCGCGACGCCGAAAGATCGGGGTACAGATCAAACAAGCCGACTCCCCAGTCAAAGAGAGCTATTGGCAGAAGAAGAAAAACCAACCATACCAAAAAGAAGCGCTCCGACAATTTCTTCCGTACGATAACCCACCAGCACATTACCGGAATGGCAAGAACCAGAGCGCTGCGAAGCACCAGCAAGACCAATTGGATGCTGTCATCCAGATGAGCTATAAATCGACGCGATAGCGGAGCAAAAAGGTAAACTGAAAGATACCAGAGATGCACCGGAGTATCCCACGACAACAGCAGCTCCTTCTCAACCACGACCCGTGTCACAAAGTAGAAAACCAGGTAGCAAGCGACTATCACCAGCGCACCCGCTATGCCCATAGTGTATGCTCGTCTCCGAAACTCACCACCCCTCAAGAACGGATAGACGATAAACAATCCAATCCAGGCAAGACCGTTCTCTTTGCACAATGTCGCTGCCATGCCGAGCAGGACCACAAACAGCCAGCGGGGAAGCGATGGATGATCGAAGTAGGTAATCATCGCGAGGCAGCAACCCAACAGACAAGCGAGCATCGCCAGATCACATCCAGCCGACAGCCAGGCTACCGAGGTGCTGCTTAATAAATAGAAGCCGAAAAACAGAGTCGCAATCATCGTAATGTGGCGGTTGGCCCCCAGCCTCACCAACAGTTGCCGTAACAGGATGCAGTTCAGCAGATGGATGCCGAGATTCGCAAGCGCCATCGGATAAGCTCTCAGCCCGAACAAAGCATGCAGCAAACCCATGTAGAGCACGTACAGTGGGCGGTAGTATCCGTACACCGACCTCTCGATCAGTTTCAGCGGATCAGCCAGAGCGGCTTGTCCGTAATCCAGCCAGAGCCAGTCATCAGCAAAGAAAAACCGTTGGAGATGCGGCAGATATAACAGCACGATGCCACCCAGAATCGCATATAGATAGTACTGTTGAAAAAAAGATAACAGGCTGGCGCGTACAGATCGATTCACATCGTACAATAAGTTGTGGCGACCGAGGTGTCAATAGCGAAGACCGACCCGGCACGATTCCGCTTGCGGTGATGGAGAGGAGCCACTACTATTCTGCTATTCAAACGGTTAGTCATAAGGAGAATACCATGAAAAAAGTAACGCGCAAAGTTTCTGGAAAACCGGGCATCTCCGGTGAAGATCTGTTTCGCCTGAGAATACCTACCTCCGTCTCGATAAATCCCGAGGAAAGCACTGTTGCCTACACGGTCGAACGGATGGACAAAAAAGAAAATAAGTACTTCTCCAACATCTTCATGTGCGACCTCGCCACCGGAGAAAAGCGAC
>DAOUUR010000118.1 GCA_030668045.1 bacterium | reverse complement strand
ACTACCGAACAAGAAGGATCGATCAGAGATATCGAACGATTCATGAAGACCAAGCTGGCTATCTCTTCTCTACCGAAATTGCCATCGGAGAAACGCCTTTTAGTGGAAGCCGACCAATCGAGCATGAGGACCGAACCTTCAAGGGATGAAAGACCTCCCAGACACAAAGCCTCACAAGGCCGCCCTTCAAAACATCGGTTTTCAAGGAATAATGGTTCCGGGAAATCTTCGTCCAAGCGAACTGACTCAAAGCGCAAGAACGCCGAAAGCAAAGATTCCAACGAGCAGGGCCTGAAACACGAAGTGTTCAAGAGAAAAGATTCGAACGGGCAGGGACCGAAACGTAAGGTGTCAAAACCGGAGAACTCGAAGCGAACCGAGGGCGGCAAGAGTAGTTCCAAGAGCGAGAGTTCGTTCTGGACGAACTTCAAGAAGCACCGACCGGCCAAGAAGAAACCCGGGGGTCCTGGCTTCAATTGGAAGAAACGCTCCAAGCGCAAGTAACGCTATCATGTCAGGTTGCTACTACTGACAAGTATTATGCGCTCACCGTTGGGTCACCCCCTATTACCGACAAGAACCGCCTTACAGCAAAACAAAACAAATACGGTAGTTAACATCCGCTTTGTTTTTCTTCTTTCTTATATGTTGATTGATTGTCTTGACGTTAGTGATCATACATGATATAATTAGACCTTGATATGCTAATTCAAGGTGATGAGCACCATGTGAATCATTTCACGTTTCTACAGTCAGGAGCCCCCAATTGACAAATAGAGGAAACGAACAATGAGCTTAGACCGCAGGAAATTTCTTGGCATTACCGCCTTGAGTTCAGCCACCCTGCTTACCGGCAGCACCCACGCCCATGAGATCGAGAGCAAAACTGATGAAGTGTATGGAGTTCTTGTGGACACAGTTGTCTGCATAGGGTGTCGCAAGTGCGAATGGGCGTGTAATCAAGAACATGGGCTTTCGGATAAAGACCTCAAATCTTATGAAGACAAATCTGTGTTCAAGGAACATCGGCGCCCCAACGCGAGTGCATATACGGTTGTCAACGAATACAGGGACCCGGCCGATTCTTCAAAAGCTTACTCGATGAAAGTGCAGTGTATGCACTGTAACGAACCGGCCTGCGTGTCGGCCTGTATTGTAGGCGCTCTTGAGAAGAATGAGTTGGGATCGGTCGATTATGATGCATGGAAGTGTATTGGCTGTCGCTATTGTATAATCGCCTGTCCATTCCAGGTACCAGCCTACGAATATGAAAACCCGCTCACTCCTCAGATTAGAAAGTGTACTTTCTGTCATGAACGTGTAGCCAAAGGCGAAAGTCCCGCCTGTGTAAGCATCTGCCCTAACGAAGCCCTGACTTTTGGCCCTCGTAGCAAGTTAATTGATCTTGCTCATAGTCGTTTCAAGGCGAATCCCGGTCGCTACCATGAGCACGTCTATGGTGAAAATGAGGTTGGGGGCACCAGTTGGATGTATCTCACTGCGGTTGATACAAAGCACACCGAGCTTCCTGTACTCTCGGCGGCGCCGTTGCCACCTTTGACCGAGATTATCCAGCACGGCATATTTAAGTCATTTGTACCACCATTAGCTCTGTACGCTTTGCTGGGACTTATCATGCATACGATCGGTGATAAGAACGAGGAACAGGAGGTGAAAGAATGAGTCACCATGAAATTGCTGTTCCTATGAAGGCCAAGTTCTTCAGCACCGGTACCAAGATTGTCTTCGCGATCATGTTGGCCGGCATGGCAGCAGTGGCCTATCGATTTATTGCCGGCCTTGGCGCCGCGACCAATCTTGATGACCAATACCCGTGGGGCATCTGGATCGCAATTGATGTCGCCTCCGGTGTTGCCCTGGCTGCGGGTGGATTCACTACAGCGCTGCTGGTCGAAATTTTCCACAAGGATAAATATCACGCTATTATTCGACCGGCTCTCCTGACTGCGATGTTGGGCTATACCTTCGTGGCTATTGGTGTTACCGTCGACCTGGGCCGCTATTATAACATCTGGCACGTTATGTTGCCGGATATGTGGCAGGGCAACTCGGTACTCTTTGAGGTCGGTATGTGTGTAATGATTTACCTGACTGTTTTGTATATCGAGTTTATACCGGTGGTGGTGGAACGATTTAAAGGGAAGGTAAACCTCCCCTCTCCGCTCTCATTCTTAAATGGCATCATCGAATGGTTCCTTTCGATTGCCGACCGTACTCTCGGTCGGTTTGTTTCGCTCTTTGTCATTGCCGGTGTGGTATTGAGTTGCATGCACCAGTCGTCGCTGGGTACACTGATGCTGATCGCACCGTTCAAGACCCACGTGCTCTGGAACACACCGATTTCGCCGCTGCTATTTTTGCTCTCGGCGATCGCCGTTGGTTTTCCGATGGTGATATTTGAGTCGATTCTGGCCTCGCGATCGTTCAAGTTGAAACCGGAGTTGGGTATTTTGTCCTCGCTCGCCCGCTACACTCCCGCTCTGTTGGGTGTCTATCTGGGTATTAAGATTGGTGACATCACAATTAGAGAAGCATGGCCTGCGGTGTTGGAGAGTTCACCCCAGTCCTGGTCATGGATTGTTGAGATGGTCTTTGGTGTTATCATCCCAATAATTATCCTTGCTACTCCACGGTTCCGAAAATCCATTGGTGGTCTGTTTACTGCCGCGACCATGGTCATTCTGGGTGTTGCGCTGAACCGGATCAATTACTTTGTGATTGCCTATAAGCCTGTGTATGCTGATTATCCTTATTTCCCAACTTTCATTGAGATACTTGTCACCGTAGGATTCATATCCGCGCTGGTGCTTCTATACCGTGCGTGTGTGATGATTTTCCCGGTCATCTCGGTTCCAGTTGGCCAAGAGCCAAAAAAAGAAGAGGATGGTTCTCGGATAACATCACCATTTTAGAGAACGGAACTGAATATGACATACAAGAAACTTAGCCTATTGTTTATTGCGGTTGTGATGATAGCGATATCCGGTTCTGTCTTTGGTGTCGCTCAAAACACGCACAACTCTGAACTGGACAAAATCAATTGTCTCGAATGCCACACTTGTCCGACACCGAACGCGCAGGATATGTGCCTGAAGGCCTGTCCTAGCGTTTTGCAACCGGAAATGAAGGCTGCTCACACGTTGGTGGAAGCACCCGATACCTTTCTGATTGATGAGCTTACCGACCTGTATCAGCCTGTGACGTTTAACCACAAGCTGCATGCGGACATGGCCCAAATGGGTGGTGACTGCGGGACCTGTCACCATTTTAGTCCCCCGGGACATATTCCTCCCTGTAGTGACTGTCATGGCGGTGAAAAGAACCCGAGCAACCTTCGCCAGCCAAGTCTGAAAGGCGCGTATCACCGTCAGTGTCTTTCATGTCATCGCGAGTGGAGCCACGAGACCCAGTGTATCCTCTGTCACCTTCCGACTGAAGGCAAGCCGCTGTCGGTCGGGTTTGACTCCACCGACATTCTCGGTATCTCTCACCCGGTGGTAACTGTACCGGACAAACTGGTCTATCGCACGCCGTATGAATCCGGTCCGGTGGTGACGCTACACCACAATGAGCACATTGATCTGTTCGGGTTACGCTGTGTTGATTGTCATAAGCAGGAGAATTGCTCCTACTGTCATGATATGGACAAAGAGACAAAAATAACTAAGACTGACGAGGAGATTCACGCGGTCTGCAACGATTGTCACTTGGAGGAACGCTGTGACAAGTGCCATGATACGGTGGAAAAACCGGCTTTCTCGCACGCCTCTACCGGCTGGGCGCTCAATCGTTATCACAAGGGTGCCGAGTGTCGAGCCTGTCACCCAACTGGTAAGAAGATATCAAAGCTTAATCGTCGGTGCTCTGCCTGCCACTCCGGATGGAACTCTGACAATTTCGACCACGCCGTTACGGGCCTTCGACTTGACGAGATCCATATTGAGCTTGATTGTGAAGATTGCCACACAGATCTCGCCTATAACAAAGCTCCGGACTGCGCATCCTGTCATGACGAAGGTACGAATCCGAAAGAGACCCCTCCTGGTGAGTATCTGAGACGCTAAGGGGTAGGCCTGATGGGCCGAAGCTGGCACGAATAAGCATGGTATGATTCTGCATAAGCCCCCGTTCGCGGGGGCTTTTCTCTTTGGTGATGTGAGCAATTTTCTTCTTAAGAATAAAAAAAGAACCGACAATGCTGTTCAGGCACTGTCGGTTCTTAACATCAACTAACAAAATAACAGAGTGATACAGTATTTACTACTTCAGCAACACCATCTTCTTAGTGAGTACAATCGACTCGGTGCTGAGGTGGTAGAAGTACACACCGCTGGCGAAGCGAGAAGCATCCCACGTAACCGTGTGACTCCCGGTTGAGAATTCGCCATCAGCAAGTACAGCAACACGCTGCCCAACAAGGTTGTAGACTTCCAGCTTGACATACCCGGCCTCGGGCAAGCGGAAGCTAATATCGGTAGTCGGATTGAACGGGTTGGGGTGGTTCTGTAACAGCTCGTCCTCGGTCGGAGGTTGATTAACCAGAGCTATCTGGCCGCTGCTGCCATATAGCCAACCTGATTCACAGGCAGCGGTAACCACATTAGCGCCGGCATCATAAGTATTGGTTGCATGAGTAACGTTGGTAACCTCATAGCACCATTCGCCGTCACAGGTCTTTACCTTCAGAGTTGTCAGGGTAACAACACCATCAGTACCGGTAACACCGCTGAGCGATTGGGTGGTATTGCCGGTAACTGAGACGTAGACAGTGGCCCCTATAACCGGCGTATTGTCACCATCAAAGATCGTTACTGTTCCACGTCCCGTGCAATTCCGTCCGGCCGTTATTCTCCAGACCGCAATGTCCTGCACGTGCATGACGGCTTCTTCTTGTTCCTGAACAGTAATATAGTCAAGCTCTGTCTTCGTGTCGGAACCGTAAGCGTTGGTAACTGTCAGCGATACCGTATAGGTTCCGAACGACGAGTAAGTGTAGGATGGGTGCTGCTGGGTCGAGGTTCCGACCCCGTCACCGAAGTTCCAACTCCAAGTGGTTGGTCCGTAGGTTGAAAGATCTGTGAAATCAACAGTTAGCGGTTCAAATCCGGTGGTCGGGCTACCCGAGAAATTCGCCACCGGGGGATCATTGCTTGGAGCCGTTACGTTAATATAACCGTTCTTCGTCTCAGAATCAGAGCCAAAAGCGTTGGTCACTGTCAGCGAAACCGTATATGTACCGGCGTTATTGTAAATATAAGAAGGATTCTCCAAACTTGAAGTCCCGACGCCATCCCCAAAATTCCAACTCCAAGTGGTCGGGCTGTTGGTGGACAGGTCCGTGAAGCTAACGTTCAGGGGCATATCGCCTGAGGTTGGTGTCCCTGAGAACTCCGCTATCGGAGGATCCTCGTTCGGTCCCACCGCGTCCAGCGCTTTCTTGGCGCTGACGATCCCGGTGCCTATATACGTAGTACCGAGATATGGGTTGGTATTGTTGACTAGGAGGGCAAATTTCTCCGGACCGGTCAACGATGGATCTTTTGACTCCAGCAATCCCGCAACACCTACCACGTGAGGGCAGGACATTGAGGTGCCGGACATAGTCGAAATATAATCACCGTCCGGGTCATCTGAGTGGTGATAGGTGCTCAGTATGTCAACACCCGGTGCTGCGACATCAACCCAGTCTCCCCAGGTCGTGAAGCTGGCAGCGTAACCGGTTTGATCGGTAGCGCCCACATCCAGACAGCCTGGGTGACCACCCAGATAATCATAATTGGAGGTTCCATCGTTACCAGCTGCTACAATGATCATTACATCGTGCGCCAGCAGGTTGTCGGTCGCGGCCGGCATTGCACCGTAAGTTGATGATCCCCACGAGCAGTTTATCGCTGCTACATTGACACCTTTTTCAACCATCGTAGCGACATAGAACATTGCTTCAGCGCAATAGTCCATGTGCACTAAGCCGCCGCGGCGAGTCATGTATCCGACCCGAAGGCACATGATCTTGACACCGTTGGCAGTATAATTTGTAGTGCCGTCATTCCAGCCGCCAGCTACTCCAGCCACGCCGAAGGTCTCGTCGTTGTTGGTAATAGCCGCGATTGTTCCAGCGACGTGAGTACCGTGTCCACCGAAATCTGAGGGATCATTGTCGACACCACCACAATCGCTATCGATACACTGGTTGCTTCCTTCTAAAACGAAGTCCCAACCGATAACATCATCAATATAGCCATTATTGTCATCGTCAACACCGTTTGAGGGAATTTCCCCCTGGTTGACCCAGATGTTACCGTTGGTAACATTGTCATCAGGTCCCGGCGGATCGGTGCCGCCAAGATCATAGTGGTAGTAACGCACACCACCATCAATTACGGCGCAGACGACATCGGAACTGCCGGTTTCATCGTCCCAACCCTGGTCTGCTTCGATACCGTAGGTATCCCAGTAATGCCATTGGTCGTACGGGAACTCTGGCGGCGGGTCATCATAGTACTTGTCGTTGGGGGTGGCTGACATATAATGCATGGCGATCGGCTCGACTTTTTCGACAAACGGAAGTTTGCGATACTCGTCCATGACCTGGTCTAAGTCGCCAGACTCAAAGAATATCTTATAGTACTTGGTCAGTGCTTGCTCAGTGGGTTTGGCGTTCTTATTCATGCGGGCACCTGGGAACTGTCGAGCAAAACTGCTTATGCCATATTTTTTACCGATTCTGTCCGCTTCCAGATTGCCCATTATTGCCAGACCCGCCCGCTGTGTGGCTATGATCTGAGGTGTTCCTTCTTTAACAACTACAAGAAACTTATTCGGGGCAAATCCGGCAAAGGATGGACCGAATTCGCGTTCCACCTTCATCACATTATCAGCCATGGCACCGCTTATCAGTAGCATGCTCAACAAAATGGCGGTTACAAAAATCCTCTTCATAACTTCTCCTAAGGGGTCAAATAGTGAGGTAAAAATGGCGCATTTTCTCAATAATCTCTCTCCAAGAACCTCCTTTCAGACGGCGTAATCCACCGGCAATCGGTAAGTACGGTTTTTGTTAGTATTGAATGATACTATCAAGCGTTCCCTGAGTAGAAAAGCTTAGTTTAATGCAGCTATTAAGCTACGCCAGAGCTTTTAGAGATATATGGT
>DAOUUR010000481.1 GCA_030668045.1 bacterium | reverse complement strand
TTCTGGACCGTTCGGCTCTCCCTCTTTTGCCCCTGCACTTTCCACCCCCACGCTCACATAGTGTAGAGAACCGCGAATTGCTCTCTAGCTCTCTTTGGCTCTAACATAGCGGATGGTACAACTGACGGGGGCGGGTCAAGATAGCGGAACGATCAAGCAGTCGAAAATATGTTGTGTTGTACTAGGCTATAAATTAGAGGATGCGACAAATGATAATAAGGTATCGACGTGGAGCCAGCACTTGTGTTGCTGCCCTGATCCTCCTCGTAGTGGCTGGTTGTAGTTTCGCGGAAAGGGTGTATTACATTCATGAACCTTCCCAGGAGTTCATTAGAAACTATGATTTCGATGACGATCAATACTCTCAATATATAGTTGGATCTGTGCTACTTGCTGGTTTCCTCACAGAACTTAACTATGGTGAAATGGGTTTGGAATTCATTGCATACTCAACTGATCAGTACGCCGAAATTGAGGTTGTTGAGACAAGCCTTTCGAGTCATCAATCCTCGCTCTCCAAGCAAACCGTCGGTGACACCAACCTGAGATACGAGTTGAATACATATGACGAATCACGAGGCCTTTACAAGGCAAGTATTGAAGTTGCCGTAATTGCGGAGGAAATATTAGAAAAACTTGCAGAGAAGGGCGAATTCGTTGTTACTGTAAAGCTGGTCTCGCGGGATCATAGTCCGGAAGAAAGTATCTTGCATTTCAAGTTTGCCAGAAGAACTGAACGGTACTTGATTCAACGCTAATATTGATAGTAGATACTGAATGTGCTCAGCGATTCTAAGCAGAGCAAAGAGCATTCAATTCAAGGGGAATATTGCGATTTGAGCTTGGGATGGTTGGTGAAGGTACTCAGCGAAACTGAACGGCCTGAGGTCATGTAAAAACTTCTGTATTGCAACCTCTCCCGGTTATGATTTGCTTGTAGGTTGGGGAGCCAAACCTCCAAAGTTCAAAATTCGGCTCTACTGGTTAACAGGTGAAGTGTGTCTAGAGTGGCCGGGTGGTGCGGAAAAGTACGCAAGAGTATGTTTTTCAATGGGAACCCGTAATGTGCCGAAACTCGATCGGCCGTAAACCTCTGAGGTTCAACACTATGAGGATGTGCCGTCGTGCCGTTGTCGGTTGTCATTCGCGGAAATATGGCACCCTTGCTTAACGGTTACTACCGAGAAACCGCGTGATTTCGGGACGATCCAGTAACGGCACACTACGGGCAGTGCGGGGAGATGGAAAAATCGCTGGACCAGCACACTAGCATCTGAGTTTCTTCGCCAGCAGCGCGACTCGCTTACCCAATTTGGCCGCAATCGTTGCAGTCCTTGGATCCGGTCTCTCGACGCACGAGACTCCGTAGTGTCCGGTCGCGTCCATGGGATCGCCCACCACGATCATCCCGTAGATCAGCATTGCCTGCAGGATCGAAATGATGGTCGTTTCTTTTCCGCCAGATGGGTCGGCGGAGGTCGCGAACGCGGCGCCGATTTTATCCGCCATTTGGCTGCGGATGTGGACGAACCTGTCAAAAACCAGCTTCAAATCAGCAGACATCGATCCGAAATAGACCGGAGATCCGGCTATCAAACCATCGGATGAAAGGAAATCGTCCTGGGTGACGTCCGCCACTGGTTTGAGTAGACAGACCACCCCGTTAACCTCTTGAACTCCTTTCGCCACCTCGCGGGCCAGAGCTTCGGTGTTTCCTGTTTGTGAGTGATACAGCACCAGAACCTGCATGGTCGTTCCTCCCTCATATCACCTCGTATCGTCCACTGCGACTCAGATCCGTGGAGCAATGCAAAATGCCCCGTTAAAGTGCTCGGTCCCTGAACTGCCCGAAGGTGGATTCCGGTTCGGCATTGCTCTCCACCCTGCCTTCGAGGATCGGGACGGGCCAACTCTCGTTATTGGTTGTGTGGAGTGTGTGGAGAATAACGTGATGTGATGGGCAATGTCAATCTGGCGATCAGCACCCCAGCCCCCTCAGCTTCACGCACATTTCGTCATCGCTCGGATGCGTATATACGGTTGTCGTTAACGGCGATGCATGCCTGGCAAATCGTTGCGCAAGGAAAAGATCCCTGGTCTGCCTGTACACATTTGTCACCGCCGAATGCCTTAGTGCATGAAACGGGTACAGCCGATCGAAACCTGCCTTCCGCTGCCACTGCCTCCACGCGAACTGCACCCGTCGCGGGGATAGCCTCCGCCGGGACTGGGAGCAGAACAGTGGATCACCAGTCTCAAGCCCTTCGCCACGCTGTTTCTTGAACTTCCAGAACCGCCTTAGTTTCGGTACAAGCTTCTCCGGTACAAACACGTCCCCGGTACGGCCCCGCTTTGCGATCTCCTTACTCACCCAGACACGGGTCTTCGGCTTGCCGTCTGCCTCGAAGACATCGCC
>DAOUUR010000029.1 GCA_030668045.1 bacterium | reverse complement strand
TATGTTCACAGGAACAACAGGTTACCGGAGGATAGTATCATGAAAACGTTTGTACTGATGACGCGGCTGGCGCCCGATATTGCCGCGCGGATGAAGGACCGGGCCAAAATCGGTCAGGCCTGGATGGATGAAGTCAAGGGGAAGTGCCCAGAGGTCAAATTCCTGGCTCATTATGGACTGCTGGGCGCCTATGATTTTATGGATATTTTCGAGGCGCCGGATGAAGAGACAGCGGCGAAAGTATCGATGATCAGTCGAGCTAACGGCGCGGTGGTTGCCGAAAGCTGGACCGCTATCCCGTACAAGCGGATAGTCGAACTGGCCCAGGAGATTTAGGGAAGTATCTTCCCCCTCTCACACCTTCAGTTCCGGGTCGATATGGACGATCACCCGGGTGACATCGTGGAAATCTTCAAGCAGTAATCGTTTGACCGTCCTGGCGATGTCGTGACCTTCTCGCACTGTTTGGTCGGGATCGACTACGATATGCAACTCCACAAATATCTGTGTACCGGAATGTCGCGCCCGCAAATCGTGCACCTGTCGGATACCGTCGACCTTGTGGACATGATCGGTTAATTGCTGCAAGATTACTTCGTCGGGTGCGGTATCAGAGAGTTCGCGGAGAGCCGCCCAGACCAGATTCACACCGACCCGCATGATGAAAAATGTCACCACCGCTGCGGCGTATGAATCCGCCATAGCCCAGTCCGGGTTTATGTAGGCCGCACCGACACCAATCAAAACAGCAACCGAACTGATAGCATCGGAACGATGATGCCAGGCATTGCCGATCAGAGCCAATGAGCGAAGTTTCTTGCCGACCGCCAGCGTGTACCAGTACAGTACTTCTTTGAGAACAACACTGACCGCTGCCGCGTAGATCGCAAACAAACCGGGACTTGAGCGTTGCTGTGTCAGAATTGCGGAGAACGCATTGTAGATAATGCCGAGTGCGACAAGTATCAGGAGCAGGCCGACAATCATGCTTGAGATCGTCTCGATGCGGGCGTGACCATAAGGATGGTCGGCGTCCTCTGATTTGCGTCCCCACTTCAAGCCGACCAGGACGACGAAGTCACCAAATAAATCGGAAGCGGAATGGATGCCGTCGGCGATCAAAGCCTGGCTTCGCGCTGTCAGTCCCACCCATAGCTTGAGGACAATCAGAAAAAGATTGACTGCCGCCCCGATCCAGGTTACGCGAAGTCCCGATGCAATGCTCGTATCAGCCGGATTGGCGTTGGTCGGTTTCTCTATGGCATCAGGCACGTTCATAGCAACACAGATATCGGCTTGCAGACAGGTCTCCTCACCTGCGAGTTAAATCGAGCGACCGGGCAGCGAGAGTGGGTCGTCGATACGAATTTGCTCCTTGACTGTGTAAGCTTCGGCATAGTTCACACCAATCAACTGCCCCAACTGATGAGCGCGGGTGTGCATCAGATCATAAATTGTCACGCCGGGTTGAAAAATATTCTTACCACCGCTTTCGACCATGTCATACACATTGAGCGTTGACTTGACGAGGTCCTTGACTTTGCCGCTTCGGGATTTCCCGAACTGCGACTGGTATGCAGCCACGGCCCGGCACTTTTTTTCAAACTGATCGGAGATGTCGACAAGGAACGAGTAGTCGGTATTTCTGAAATACGAAACATAGAGGATGCGGCGCGGACGAAACGGTTCACCTTCAAGGTCGGCTTTTTTCAGCCCCGCCAAGAAACAAGCATCGTAACCAAGGCGACTGCAGGCCAGATGGTCGGGGTGGCGTTGCTCCCAATGCGGCAGGATAACCATCTCCGGCTGCGCAGCACGAATTGCCTGAGCAACAACCAGTTTGTTAGCTTGATTGATCTCGACTGCAGAATCGGGCAGGCCAACATTTTCACGAGAGGCCAGTCCAATCACACCGGCAGCTTCGGCGGCTTCAGCCAGCCGGGTTTCTTTGTCGCCGTATGTTCCCATCTCGCCGCGTGTCAGGTCAAGCGCACCCACCTTCCGGCCCATCTCAACCATCTTGATGAGAAACCCGCCGCAGGTAATCTCGATATCATCCGGATGAGCCGCGATAGCCAAAACATCCAGAGTCTTAGCATCAGCCATCGAGCACCTCCTCGTAGTACTGTTCATACTGAGAAACTATTTTTTCAGATACGAACCGTTTCCTGACCAACTCGAAAGCGTTTTTCTTAAACTGCGCCAGGCGATCAGGATCGTTCAGCAGCGAGAGCGCGGCACGAGCCATCGACGAAGTTTCCCCAACCGGCAGTAAAAAACCGTTCTGGAAATCATCGATCACCTCTGTCAACCCAGTCCCCGCTGTCCCGATAACCGGCACACCACAAGCCAACGCCTCAAGGGCGGCCAGACCAAACGACTCTTCTTCCGAAGGCAACAGAAACAGATCGGCGCACGGCAGAACCGCCTCGACCCGACTCTGGTTACCAAGGAAAATGACTCTATCGCTCAGCCCCTTCTTGCTGATTTGACGTCGGGCAAGAATCGTGTCGGGACCTTCGCCGATAAGAAGCAGCTTGGAGGGCACCTCGCGAGCAATCCGTTCGAAGATATCGATAACATCTATCGTCCGTTTGACCGGTCGGAAATTTGAAACATGGGCTATCAGAAACTCACCATCCTGCACAAACTCCTTGCAGCAACATTGGGTAGCGTGCGGCTGGAATCGTTTTTCATCGAAGAAATTATGGATAACTCTTATTGGCTGTTCCAGCTTGAATACTTCCTTTGTTTCATCGGCGAGGTATTTGGAAACGGCCGTCACGCCGTCGGAAGCCATAATCGAGAAGCGTGTGATATCGTAGAACGATGGATCACTGCCAACAAGGGTGATGTCGGTGCCGTGAAGCGTCGTAATGATCTTCGGCTTCTTGCCGTTACCTCCTGCCAATAGCTGACGCGCCAGATAGGCACAGGTGGCGTGCGGAACAGCATAGTGGACATGGAATATGTCCAGCTTGTAATTGCGTGCAACCTCGGCCATCTTCGCCGCCAGCGTCAATGTATAGGGTGGAAATTTGAACAGCGGGTAGGCTGTTGTCTCCACACCATGATACATCAGATTCGCCTGATACGTATCAAGGCGAAACGGCAATGCGTACGAGACAAAATGAACCTCATGCCCACGAGCTGCCAATTGCTGGCCAAGTTCGGTGGCGACAATACCCGAACCACCGGCCACCGGATAACATGTAATACCAATAACCATCTAGCTCCTCATCTCCGAAAGATGGATGATCTGATGCGCCTTCTGGCAACAGTCAAGTCGGTCATGCACGAAACCAATCAGATCAGGTCCGTACCTGGATAAGAACAGGGTAATGTTATGTGTCCGTTCCTGCAAGCCTCGATTCGGGAAAAGCGCATTCTGCAAACGGTATATCCGGTCGCGAGTTTCCTGTGATTTCTTCTTGTGTAATGAGAACAATTTGCTTTCGAATGCCTTTAGTTGATAGTCAATCTTCCCCTGCGTCTGTTCGGCGAATCCCTTCAATGATGAATCAAAATCCAGCGATTGATCAATAAGCTCGGCGAACTGTTGCTTAACGCTTCTGTGTATAGACTTAACATCCGACTCCAAATCGGCAGGGAATGACTTCGCTAACACACTGTTGATCGTTTGTTCGATGTCGCCAGTCAGGTCATCGAAAGTGATGCCGAGACTGGTGATCAATTTCTCCAGACGCGTTTCCAACAACGTTGCAGTGACACGAGCAATCTGCACCGGTGGGAACAGATCAACAGCCTCAAAGATGGCGTTGCCCTGAGCCAGATAGGCAATCTCCGAGGGGCCACCCGCCTGTGCCAGAGTTGGGAACAAGTATGACTGGAGTAGCGGGCGCGTGAAGACATCGGGCGAAAAACGTTCGGGGTATTTATCAATCAACGACATCAATTCCGACTCCGAGAATCTCTCGTCTCCGGCGACAAAGGAGTCACCATCGCGGGTAATCGGTCGACGGCCACCATTGTTGTAAAACAGATAGACAGCGTCTTCACTTTTCTCCACCTGAAGATGATAGCCTGCGGTTACAATCTCGCGATTGGCGGTAGACAAACGCTCGCTAATGTCATCTTGCTTTTTGACAATCATCTTAAACAACGGCGCGGCCAACGTCTTGGCCTCGGCATCATCGGGATTGAACAAGACCAGTCCATACCGCCCCAACAGGTGCGTCATCATCTTGCCAAACGCTGAGACCATTGTCTCCTCCGGCCGATACGATTGCCTCAGCAGTGCGTAAAGTTCATCACTGAAATCAGTGTGTCCCAAAGTATCTTCCAGAAGACTGATCGCACTTTCAAGAGCGTTGGTATCGGACAACTCAATTTGCGAGACAGGCAGCGCGCGCTCCGGTGTTGTCTCGTACGCGACGCTAACAATCTTCCCCTCACGCGAGAGCAGATAAGTATGATTCACTTCCTCGAAGTCGTGATCATCGCCAGCGATCCAAAAGATCGGAACAACCGGCCGGTTGAGTTGTTCGGCGTACAGTTTTGCCTGCTTGATAATGCCGAGCGCTTTGAAAATGACCAGCATCGGTCCACCAAACAGACCCGCCTGCTGACCGGAGAACACGCACAGCGCGTTTTTCTCCCCTATGACACTAATATTTCCAAGCGTCGCATCGCTGGCGCCGAACTGTCGGTTCTGGCGCTCAAGAATCGTGCTGATCGCTTCTCGATTGTACGAGGAAGCATCCAGCAGGGAAGCTATCTGTTGAATATCCGAGGATGGAAAAAACCGCCGGGCCGAGTCGCTCCCATTGAGAAAATCGAGATAGAGGTTTGAGTAGCCCAACTTTCTGCCGGGCGTTATCAGATCATTTGCCAAAGGCTGCGTCCTCTCCGGTCACCGATGCTTCTTGCTTTCTCTTTTTTGAAAACAGTCCCACAAAATCATCAATCAATGTATAAACAACCGGCACCACCACCAACGTCAACAAGGTGGATGAAATGATTCCGCCAATGACAGCGCGCGCCATCGGGGCGCGGAGTTCAGCTCCCGGTCCGAGCCCGAGGGCCAACGGTAACATCCCGAATACCATTGCAAGGGTAGTCATCAGGATCGGTCTCAATCTGATCGGTCCTGCTTTCAGGATTGCATTATACCTTGAAACACCCTCCTGACGTAGTTGTTTCACAAAATCGATCAACAGGATAGCGTTCTTAGTAACCAGACCCATTAAAAGTACGATTCCGATCAAAGACATGATCGAGAACGACGACCCGACCAGCCCGATAATCGCTCCAATCAGTGAGAGAGGAAGCGACAGCATGATTGAGAATGGATCGAAGAACGACTCATACAGGGAGGCCAGCAGCAGGTAGATAAATATCACCGCCAGAGCCAGCGCACTTAAGATACTCTGAAACGATTCCTCCATTATCTCGGCTTCACCCACCACACCAATAAGATAACCCGGTGGAACATCGACGGTCTCATCAACGGCGGTCATCACCTGGTTAATGATCGTACCGGCAAACGCCCCGGCCAGTGGATTGGCATTGATACGAATCTCACGTTGACGATCATACCGATTGTACTGGCCGATAGAAGTCTTCTTTTTAATTGAAGCAACCCTATTCAGCGGCACGAGGAAAACATCACGTCCGTCAAGTTCCTTGCCGCTACGGATCATGATCCGTCCGATATCCTCAGCCGAAGCTCGGAACGACTCGTCCAGACGAACGCGCACATCGTATTCCTCGTCACCCTCTTTGAAACGGGTAACCACTTCACCCTCAACTAACGACCTAACCGTGCTCGGGATTTCAAAAAGATTGAGCTTTAAATCGTTGGCCAATTTGCGATCGATCTCGATCTGGATCTCAGGTTTCCCCTCTTCCATTGTGTTGTCCACATCGGTCGCTCCGGGCATATTGTACGTAATATCCTGAACCTGCCGGGCCAAGCGAGTCAGCTCGTCCATCTCGGGACCACGAATCGAAACCTCAATCGGCTTCTGGTTGTGCCTCCCTTCGCCCATACCCACCATGTAGTTGATTCCAGGAATCGTCTTGAGAGCGGTGCGCACTGAGTCGATTAGTTGGAAGACGGATAGCTCGCGGTCTGATTTTTCGGTCAGCAGAACCAGAATACGTCCTTGCGTAACCGGATCGTTACCGGCGCCGATGGTCACATATGTGTTGGTGGCCTCGTCAAATGTGGCCAGCACATCCTCGACTTTCCGAAAACGTGTCGCCGTCTCCTCAAGGTTAGTCCCCGGAGGTGTCTCAATATGGACAGCCAACTTACTCTGATCTGTCTGAGTCATAAACTCGCGCCCAACTAATTTGGAGGCGCCATAGGCCGCCCCCAGCGACCCGATTGCAACGAGTATCACCAGCCAGCGGTGCCTCAGCGATTTGGCTAGAAGCTTTTCATAGTACGGCTTGAAAGAGTCGAAAATTATATTCCAGTAAGAGATCACTTTGAGAATTGGACGCCAGATGGCGGAGAGAATGCGACGGACAGGTCCCTTTTTTCGAGTCGGAGTGCTATCGTCGCCCTCTCCCTTCAGCATCCTTGACGACAGCATCGGTGTTAGAGAGAAGGCAACAAACAACGATATCATGACAGCAACAGCGACGGTGATTCCAAACTGAGTGAAAAAGCGACCGACAATCCCCTCCATGAACGCGATCGGAATAAATACGGCGATAATGGCCAGGGTTGTCGCCATCACAGCCAATCCAATCTCCTTCGTCCCCGTGAAAGCAGCCTCCCGGGCAGATTTACCCTCCGCCATGTGTCGATAGATATTTTCGATCACGACAATAGCGTCATCAATCAATATACCGACCGCGAGCGAAAGCCCCAGCAAGGTCATGAAGTTGATCGTGTAACCCAGAAACAACATGGCCGTGAAGGTTCCGATAATCGATATCGGAATGGATAGACCGGTAATAATTGTCGGCTTGATATCGAGCAGAAAAAGAAAGATAACCAGCACGGCCAGCAGCGTGCCAAACCGGATGTTGAATAGAATCTCGTGGACCGAATCTTCGATAAACACGGCGTTATCTTCGACCAGCTGAATCCTGATATCAGCCGGCACTTCTTCTCGCAATTCATCCAACGTCGCACGCACCATCCGGGCAACGTCGACCGTATTGGCGCCAGATTGCTTGATTACACTCACCGAAACCGCCTGCCGGTTGTTGTATGTCGAAAACGACCGTTTTTCCTCAACCGTGTCCTTGACCGAAGCAACATTCTTCAGATAGACCGGAACTCCCTTGTTATTTCTGACAACGATATCCTCAAACTGCGCGACCTCGGTTAGTCGTCCCATCGTGCGGACAAGATACTCACGCGAAGCTTCTTCGATCCGTCCACCGGGAATTTCCATATTGGCTACGCGAATCGCATTTTTTACCTGGTCGATACTGACCTGATACGACTCCATCCGCTCCGGATCGAGAGCGATCAGAATCTCGCGCTCTTCACCGCCGATAAGCCGGACATTACCGACGCCGTTGACCGTTTCAAGTCGTTTTTTGATCGTATTCTTGGCGAACTCGGTCACTTCGCGGGCTGGCCGGTCGCCGGCAATTACAATCGACATGATCGGTTGAGCGCTCGGGTCATACTGACTGACCACCGGCTCTTCCATATCATCAGGAAGATCACCCCGAATGGAGGCAACCTTTTCCCGGATATCCTGAGTTGCCTCGGAGCTCTCCTTCTCCAGTATGAACTCAATGATCATCAGCGAATATCCTTCGCTCGATTGCGAAGTAATATGCCGAATGCCGGACACTTCATTGACCGCGTCCTCAATCCTTCGCGTCACCTCGGTCTCAACCGCCTCCGCCGATGCTCCCGGATAGACACTAATGACCGTTACAATCGGGAAATCGATATCTGGAAACATATCGAGGTTGAGGCTGTAGTACGAGAAAGCACCCAGCACCAACAAGGCGCCGATCATCATCGTAGCAAATACCGGCCGGTTGATTGATACTTCGGATATCTTCATCGTACCGTCTGTTCCAATGAGGCTACTTTTACGCTGGTACCGTCACTGAGATAACTCTGGCCGAGCGTCACGAGAGTATCGCCGGGATTCAAACCTGACCTGACCACCACGCCGCCCTCAACATCGACTCCAAGCTGGACCTCCCGTTGGTTGGCAACGCCGTTGGATACGAGATAGACGATATTGCGATCATTCAGCGCTGTTATGGTCTCTCTACCTACGATAAAAACATTTTCCAGATGATCTACCACAACTTCGATAGTGGCAAAGGTACCGGCCTTGAGTTCATGGTCGGTGTTGTCGATTACCACTTCGACTTCAAATGATCGCGTTACAGGATCGGCCGACTCCGAAACCGATGTCACCTCGCCGGGGCTACGAGTACCATTTTCACCAATAGACACTTCAACTTCCGCACCACGACTGAAGTGGGCGAGCTCTTCGGCATTCACCGAGAATCTAACTCGCAAGCGTTCGGTGGCTGCAACAGTACCAAGCACTGTACCGACAGTTGGGAAATCTCCCTGGGTTACACTGAGCGAAGTTACCACACCGCTGATCGGGGCCTCGATGGACACCAGTTTGGACGCAGCATCGAACGACGCCCTGTTGACATCGTAGACCGTTTTCGCCTCATCGAACTGCGACTCCGAAACAGCACCTTCGCCAAAGAGGTACTCCATCTTCTTGAATGTTTTTTCGGAATTGCGGAAAACCGATTCGGCCTCGACATAACGCGAACTGGCGCCATTCTTGTCAAACGATACAAGTATCTGCCCGGCCGTTACCGTCTGACCTTCGCGAACGTGTACTTTCTCAACCGCCTCGGAGAGCCGTGCGTAGATAGTCGCCTGACGTTCTCCCTCCAGCGAGCCGGTGAAACTTCTGACCACTCGTCGTTCAGTCGGTTGCACTACAGTTGCGCGCACCGAAACAGATCTCTCGACCGCCTGTGGTTCTTCCGTCTCCCCACATGAGAGCATGATTGTCGCGGCGAGTATCGGTATGACGATAGTTGTTGTAAGGACATTTTTCATCGTTACGATCCAATACTGATATCAATAGTGGTAGCTTTTTTCATTTGTGATTTTGCCCGGAGGTAATTGAACCGAGCGGTGGCCATCATTTGGCGCGCGGTGGTCAACGCCGTCTGAGCCGAGAGCACTTCAAGTTGCGTTCCGATCCCGGTCTCATACCTGAGGCTGGCGATTCGTAGCCCTTCCTCGCCCTGCGCAATCGTCTCACCCTGAATATCAAGCGCCTTTCTTGCTTGAATGATCTGGTCATACGCCGCTTCAACCTCAAGCTTAACGTCGTCACGATACTGGGCCAGAGCCAACCGGCTCTGCTGGTAGACTGCTCTCCGATCTCGAACCTCACCGCTGCGGCTGCCACCATGGAATATTGGAATTGTGAGGGCCAGCCCTACCGACCAGGACTTGACCTGGTTGTCAGTGAGGGTCATTTGATCCGACTGTGACTGCCAGCTATAATTAGAGATAGCGTCCAGCGATGGGAAGTAATCGCCGCGAGCAACCTGAATTGCCTTCTTGTTCATCTCGGCATTGTACTCTGCCATCTTCATATCCGGACGATTCGTCAGAGCCGAGTCTCTCATCGCCTCCGACGAGAGCATCGTGGGCAAAGCAGGTTCAGTCTCGACCTCAACCAGCACTACCGGTTCATCAAGATCAATCCCGAGAAATGACTTCAACCGTTTTTCAGCTAAACGTGCACTTGATTCAGCCTGAAGAATCTGAGGCTGCAGGTTGGACTTCTCTACACGCGCCCGCAAAACTTCGTATTCGGAGACCAATCCCTGTGAGAAGAGTTTCTCAACCATCTCAAGGTTATAACTGTTGGTCTCAAAGGCCGCCTGAAGGACATCGAGTCGGGTTTTTTCAAGTATCGCCGAGTAGAACAGAAGGTCGGCATTGTATTCAATCTCAGCGGCAACCCGCTCGGCCCGACTGTCTGCGTATTTTTTGTATATCCGTGCTATTGAAATCGCCGTGAATACTTTCCCTCCATGCCACAACGATTGACGAACATTGAGTGCCGCTCCAAACGAATTTTTAAAACCGGTCTTAAACTCTATCGGGTCCGGCTCATCTTCTACATTGACAAAAAACGATGGCAGCTCAAGGTTCCGATTGTAGGAACTGGTGATGTCAACCGTGGGAAAAGCGCCGGCCCTTCTTCTGGTAATTTCGGCATCTGCACGCGCTACGTCTTCAATCGACGCCAGATAGGTTCGGTTAAATTGCAGCGATCTTGCTCGCACGTCCTCAACTGTCAGTACCGTCTCCCCCCGCGAATCAACACGCAGGAAAATCAAGCAGATCAGACCCGCAAGAATGTATGTGGTCTTCTTCATTTTCGGGTCCCCTTCTTTCCACCAATCTGCCCGGCAAAAAGCTGTTCCAAAAGTTGCGTCTGTGCATCAATGTCGACTTTCGATCCGTGCACCATCGCCTCGGCAGCCAGACCATGATACAGCGCTACAATCATCATAACAATCTCGCCTCGCTGTTTAAGACTGCGGCCAAATGACGGGTCAAGCATTTCGGCGAATTTGGCCCGACGCTCACGAAACCGTGTGGAAATATGCTTTTTGATCCTCGGGATTCGAAGGCCCTGAATCCAGATATCGATAGCATCCTGATGATCAAGCCCACCGCAGCCCTGATGGCGCTCTCGAAGCAGATCAAACAGACCAACCGGACTGATTTTTTCGGGCATCTGCTCGGCAAACATTGCGTCCCCATGCTCGCCGATCGTCTTGATCAACTCAAAGAGAACATCTTCCTTGTTGCTGAAATGGAAGTAAAGGGCACCCTTGGTCAGGCCGGCTTTGCGGGCTATCTCTTCGGTTGTGGTTGCCCGATAACCCTTCCGGGCAAACAGCGTTTGGGCTGCCCGCATCAACTGTTCGCGCCGCTTCTGGGCGGGCAGCTTGGGACTCTGCTGAATCTTATGTTCTTTCCCTGGTTTTGCTATAGTCATTTATTCTCCTACATACCTACCGGTGGGTATCTAATATATGTACGGTACGACCATTGTCAATAAATGTTTCAACAGATTCTCAGGAACAAATCAAAAGGGCTGCTCGATTAGAGCCATCTCTTGCGCCGGAAAAACACTACCAGCGACAACACCACCGATAGCATCAAACCAAGGGCAAGTAGATAACCGTACTTCCAGTCCAGTTCGGGCATAAAGTCGAAATTCATACCCCACAGGCCCACTAGGAAAGTCGGCGGAATGAACAAGACGGTGAAGATCGTCAGAAACTTGATGATTTCGTTGGTCTTGGTGGAGACCGATGAGTAGTACGCTTCCAGAGACGAGTTGAGAATTTCGCGATGGAAATCAGAGATGTCGCTTATCCGCACCAGATGATCGTGAACATCGGAGAAATAAACCTGGGTCCTCTCCCCGACCAGATCAAACTGCCCCCGCTCGATGTGGCTGATGACCTCTGTCTGCGGCAGCACGGCACGCTTGAGATTGACGATATCACGTCGAAGCGTAAATATGGAACGAACTGTCTCTTCGTCGGGTTCACCGAGAACATCATCCTCGATCTGCTCAATCTCATATTGCAGGATGTCGAGGATCGTATTGTAGTTATCTACAATCGTATCAATAACGGCGTGCAGAAGGAAATCCGCTCCGCGCGAGAGCAATCGTTCATCACGCTCGGCCCGACCGTACAGATAGTCAAAAATGCGGTGCTCATCATAGTGCGCAGTCACCAGAGTGTTACGAGTGAGAAAGAGATCAATCTCACTGCTCTTGAGGCCTTCCTCACGACCGATATAGTCAACGACGGGAAAAACCATAAACAGGTAG
>DAOUUR010000195.1 GCA_030668045.1 bacterium | reverse complement strand
GTTTCTCATAGATTCCGTCGTGGAAGCCTTGAATGGTCGTTATAATACACATTCTGGCCTCGTCATTGATTTCGCACCGCAGCTCGTCGGTAAAGGCGTAGGACAGGTAGGTGTGTGTTCTCTTGTCTTTCCAAGGCACATCGCACCCGATGCGGTTCGCTGCACGTGCTGCATCCTTCGAGTCTGATACGCTTGCTACCCATTCGTCAAATAACTCCGTACGCAATAAATTGATGAACGTGATGTGTGCCCGACCTGTGCGGGTGTTGCTGTCATCCCTGCCTGTAGTGGATTTTGCCGTGGCCGCATTATAAGGCTCAATCATATCCCAGAGGTCATCACGTTTATGCTGCGAAAGGTATACTCTAGTACATTCGCTCTGTTTTGGAGATAGACAGTCCTTGACGTAAAGCATCCATGCAATACCGACAACCTCCAAACGCAGGGCCAGCAATTGGTCGTGAAGACAAGATGTGTCCACTGCAGAGAAGGTTGTATCTGCCTCGAGAAGGTGTTGATGAACAACATTACAGTACATTCGCCATGGATTCTCGTTGCCAATTAACGGAGCGAAGACATAGTTGTCGTATAGGTTTTCACAGAATTCCTGCGTCGAGACTCGTGGCTTTCTATCGAATAGTCCCATATCTCCAACATAAGTCATTGTGTTCCGCAGGGTCCTTTTCGCCGAAGGCGAATGAGACCCTGCCACCCTGCCCGCCTTTCAGTCTGATTCGCAATCTCCCCTCGACCTTCCTACCATATGGGCAATCCAAGATGCCCCTGAGAGTAACAACACAAGCGCTGCCGAAGGAAGACTCGCCACTATGAGCCCCCCAAGAAGGCCTATCGGGAAAAAACCGAAAGCGGGTATATTATCTCCGCACCACAGGAATACATGCCAACCCACGTATAATCCGAATAAGGTCAGAGCAATGTGCAATACACATACTACGAATGAACCCACACTCCTTAACATGACGAAGGCTTCCTTCTATGAGAGTCACTTCAAACGCGCCAATGTGGACACTTCAATCCCTACTCTGGCTGTCCGTTGATCAGGCGGTACGTGAATTGTAGCCTCTTGGCACGCATGTTCGCCCGTTACTATCAATATAGCAAATTGGGCTAAGTAGTCAAGCTATCGGAAAGTGGGGTAGTTCAGCAGAGCAGGACCCCTGTGGTCCTGCCACCGGGGTATCACACCGCAACAACGCTACCACATCACCCTTGATCACCAGACTAACCAATACAGCAAAGGACAAATCCGTCATGGCTGCCAACAAAGAACAACTCTACGCCAACCAGATCGCCGCTTTAGCAATCCACGGCGTCTGTTGCACACAGAGACCCCGCGGAGCGGAAAAAGCCACCATGTGGCCGGTGTTGCCGCCAAAATGACTACCAACCCACCACTCCCAAACCAAAAATTCACCAAACGAACCCATTTTCCCGCAAACCGCTGTCTGGGAAGCAGTACCGGGGAATTTGTGGGCGACAGATCAGAAAATGAATCGCCCTTACTTCACCAATGCTCGCATGTATTCGCGGTTCATCTTCGCGATGAACTTCACGGAGATATCTTTCGGGCAGACCGCCTCACACTCATAATAGTTCGTGCAGTTGCCGAATCCCTCGATATCCATCATCGCGACCATCTTGTTCACCCGTCGTTCGCGCTCGGCCTGACCCTGCGGCAACAGGGCAAGCTGGCTCACT
This sequence comes from bacterium, assembly GCA_030668045.1. GTDB lineage: Bacteria > Zixibacteria > MSB-5A5 > GN15 > FEB-12 > DAOUUR01. The sequence goes on along the minus strand of DAOUUR010000195.1, from coordinate 3,757 downwards.
TTGGCCGCCACAAACAACATCCCCGAGGCGTTCTTACATGCCGCCACACAGGCGCCACAACCGATACAAGCGGCGGCGTCCATCGCTTCTTCGGCCTTGTCTTTCGGGACTAGGATAGCGTTGGCATCAATGGCCGCGCCGGTGTGGGTCGAGACAAATCCACCGGCCTGCATGACGCGGTCGATAGAGGTTCGGTCAACGGTCAGGTCCTTGATAACCGGAAACGCTTTTGCGCGGAACGGTTCGACATAAATCGTGCTGCCGTCCTTGAAAAGCCGCATCCGGACTTCGCAGGTCGTGCCGGTCATGCCACCGTGCGGTAGACCATTGATAACGAGTGAACAGGCTCCGCAGATACCTTCGCGGCAGTCGTGGTCGAAATGGATCGGATCGATACCTTTTTCCACCAGATCTTCATTGACCACATCGAGCATTTCAAGGAACGACATATCGGCATTGATGTCGCGTGCCTCGTACTGTTCCATCCGCCCTTTAGCCGCGGCGTTTTTCTGTCGCCAGACGTGTAGTTTGAAATTCATTATTTATAACTCCTTGTGGCCAATTGAACGGATTCGAATTGGAGGTCTTCTTTGTGAAGCTCCGGTTTCTGCCCGACCCCCTTATGTTCCCAGGCGGCGACATAGGCATACTTCTTGTCGTTGCGCACTGCCTCGCCTTCATCGGTTTGATGTTCTTCACGGAAATGTGCGCCACACGATTCCTCACGGTCGAGAGCATCGAGGCAGAAAATCTCGGCAAATTCGAGGAAATCGGCCACACGGGCGGCTCGTTCGACATTCATGTTCATCTCGTCAGCGGAGCCAAGAACGTTGACATCGTTCCAGAACTCCTCACGCAGGGCCGGAATTTCCTGCAGAGCTTCTTTGAGGTCTTTTTCGTTGCGAGCCATCCCGGCCTTCTCCCACATGATCAGACCAAGCCGTTTGTGGAAGGAGTCGGGTGTCTGTTTGCCGCCGACATCGAGAAGCTTCTTGATCCGCATGGCTACCGCTTCTTCGGCCTCGCGGAACTCAGGTCGCTCGGTGCTTATGTTTTTGGCGCCTTCGCGAGCGAAATAGTCACCGATTGTGTACGGTAGGACAAAGTAGCCGTCGGCCAGTCCCTGCATCAGCGCCGAAGCGCCCAGCCGGTTGGCGCCATGATCGGAGAAGTTGGCCTCACCGATGACGTGCAGGCCGGGGATGTTGGACATCAGGTTGTAGTCAACCCACAGCCCGCCCATCGTATAGTGCGAAGCGGGGTAGATGCGCATAGGGACTTCGTATGGATTCTCATCGTTGATGAGTTCGTACATCTCGAACAGATTGCCGTAACGTTCCTCAATGACATCTTTCCCGAGGCGGTTGATGGCGTCGGAGAAATCGAGGTAAACCCCGTATCGGCTCGGACCTACCCCGCGGCCTTCATCGCATGCCTCCTTGGCCGACCGCGAAGAAATGTCTCGTGGGGCAAGGTTGCCGAAACTGGGGTACTTGCGTTCCAGATAGTAATCGCGTTCGTTTTCGGGAATCTGTCCCGGCGCGCGCTGTTCATCTTTGGTTTTGGGTACCCAGATGCGGCCGTCGTTGCGCAGCGACTCCGACATCAGCGTCAACTTGCACTGATAGTCACCGGTGTGTGGGATACAGGTCGGATGGATTTGCGTGAAACAAGGATTGGCGAACAGGGCACCTTTTTTGTAAGCTCGATAGGCAGCCGTGACGTTACAGCCGAGACCCATTGTCGAAAGATAGAAGACCCGACCGTAGCCGCCGGTGGCCAGCACGACCGCATCGGCAGCGTGAGAACTGATTTCGCCGGTCACCATATTGCGAACGACGATACCCTTGGCGTGACCGTCGATCAGGACCACGTCCTGCATCTCGGTGCGGGGGTACATCGTCACTTTGCCCAATCCGACTTGGCGCATTAGCGCTGAGTAAGCGCCGAGCAACAATTGCTGGCCGGTTTGACCCCGGGCGTAAAACGTGCGTGAAACCTGAGCACCGCCAAAAGATCGGTTGGCCAGGGTGCCGCCGTACTCGCGGGCAAATGGCACGCCCTGAGCGGCACATTGGTCGATGATATTGTTGGAGACTTCAGCCAGTCGATAGGTATTGGCTTCGCGGGACCGGAAGTCGCCACCTTTGATCGTGTCGTAGAACAGACGGTAGACCGAGTCGCCATCGTTCTGGTAATTTTTGGCGGCGTTGATACCACCCTGAGCGCCGATAGAATGAGCACGGCGGGAACTGTCCTGAAAACAGAACGCCTTTACTTCGTAGCCCAGTTCGGCCAGCGAGGCTGCCGCCGAGGCTCCGGCCAATCCGGTGCCGACGACGATAGCGCTGTACTTACGTTTGTTGGCCGGGTTAACCAGCTTCATTTCAAACTGATGTTTCTGCCACTTCTGTTCAAGCGGTCCTGAAGGAACTTTTGAGTCGAGCTTCATGTTAGTGCACTCCTTCCGGCAGAACGATTAAGTTGGAGAGGACAGCTGCCGGTATTACCGAGTAGCCGAAAAATATTACAATCGCGATCAAATAGCCCAGCGCTTTGAGGCGTGGCTCCCATTTTTCGTTGTTCAATCCGATTGTCTGCATGAACGATGGGATCGCATGGCTCAGATGATAGCAAAGGGAAAACATCGCCACCAAATAGACTACCGAGATCGCGACGTTTTGGTATCCGAAGATCACCATCGAATAGACGTCGTGTCGTCCCACGGTGTCGTGCAGTCCGGCGTACTGCGGGTTTGTGGTGATAAACGTGAAGTGCAGCAGGTGATAAACGACGTAGAGCAGGATGCCGGCACCGGAGAAGATCATTGTGCGCGATGACAGCGGCGCCTGGACGGTGGCATTGCAGGCGTACGAGATCGGGCGCGAGAACTTGTTCTCGAAATAAAGCTGAATTCCGCGCCAGATATGGACTGCAAAGAATATGAACATCAGGATTCGGACTGGCCAGATAAGAGCTGGCAGGTCCTTGAGTGCCTGAGCGTAGGTGTTGAGTTGATCCTGTCCGAGGAAAATCTGCAGGTTGCCAACCATGTGTCCCGACACGAACAGGAAGAGAAACAGGCCGGTAGTGGCCATGAATATCTTCTTGCCGATGGAGGAAGCGATGAAAGTAACCTGAGCCTGGGCGGGACTGACTTGGGTTTTGACGGTGCTCATATAGTCTCCCTGTTGGGCTTGTGGATAATCAAGGACTGAATATCGAGTATACCACTATCGTGGTCAAGAGAAAAATTTCACATGCTCCAGAGCAATTGCTGCGAATAAATGGGCCTGAAAATGGGTTTGACAAAACTCGGCCGGATTGATAACTTGGAACTCTGGTAGCGACTAATCGATAAAAAGAGAGACAAACATAACCAGTAAGTTGGAGTTACTATGAGAACGAAGACATGCATTCTTGTTGTCGCAAGCCTGATGCTTCTGGCCGTTTCTGCAGCGTCGGAGAACAGTGTTACCATGAAAGTGTCTGGCCCCGGTGTGGTCAATGACAGTACGCTCAAGGTTGGCGAACAAGTGACCTTTGAGATTTACACCACCACTGATACAATCCGAACCGGTTTCACACTCGGCTTTGCGCTGAAATCGGATGATATCAAGTCGGTAATCCATGTGGCCGACAGCGGTAACGGTCTCAATGCCAATGGCGATATCAAGGGCTATGAAGGCTGGCAGGACAAATCGGTCTGGGACCTCGCCGGCGTTTTCGCTGTCGAGCGGGATTGGGATGGTCAGGT
>DAOUUR010000233.1 GCA_030668045.1 bacterium | reverse complement strand
AGGCCCTTTGTGCTACAACAGCGGCGGTGTACATGTCGTTGTTGGGCAAAGAGGGAATAAAAGAGGTGGCTTTGCTTTCCATGGAGCGAGCCGGTGAAGCATCGACGGCAATAACGAATATCGACGGCTACGAACCATATTTCGGGAGAGCTTTTCTCAGGGAGTTTCCGGTAAGAACTCCGGTACCTGCCTCGGAGATTGTTCGCACGATGACTGACCGGGGTATTCTTCCGGGAATCGATGCCGGACGATGGTACAAAGGAATGGATGATTGCCTGATTGTCGCCGCGACGGAGAAAAGGACTGGCGAAGAAATAACAAATCTGGCAGCAGGTCTCAAGGAGGTAGCGGCTCGTGGCGTTCTGTCCGGAATGTAATGTAGAGTTGCAGACAAACGCAGTTGTTTGCCATAAGTGTGGATATGAAATCAATGTTGATGTTGATATCGATATCGATGACGAAGAGTTGATTGTGATTGGTACTATTGACGATAATATTACTGCCGAGATGGCAAGAGAGATATTGGCCTCGCACGGGATTCGGGCAGGCGTGTTTTCCAACAGTGGTTTTTTTGGCAGCGCCGGTTTGCCCCTGACTCCCATTTTTAGTACCAATACTCCTCAGTTTGAAGTGTCGGTCGAGGCTAAGTCTGGCGAGGAGGCAGCCGAGTTGCTTGAGATGACTGTTGGTGACAATTTTCATCGGAGGGACAACTAAATGTCTTTCTGTCCCAAGTGTCGGTATGAATATGAAGCCGGTGCGCTGGTCTGTCCCGACTGCAACGAAGCTTTGATGAGTCATCTTCCCTTGAGAAAAACCGTTGCGATGCAGCCCGATGATAGCTGGGTTGTGATTGGCCGCGTACCTTCGGGGGTGTCGGCGGAGATGGCGAAGGGATCGCTGGACTCAAACAATATCCCATCAATACTGCTCTCGCCGTCGTTGACTCATTTTGCAGGTGGCCTCAATGTCAATACGTCCCTGGAGCGTTCAAGTGCTGAGAGAAACGTGATCATGGTCCCCCGTGAGTATCGCGAGGAAGCTGAGATCGTTCTTGAGGCAGTGCTCGGTGACGAATTGATTCAACCGGATATTTGATAAGACTATTTGATGACATTGACTAACAACTGTGGAGCGTTAATGAAACTCGTAAAAATGACTATGGTAGTGATGTTCGCGTTGATGTTGCTCACCGCCTGTAGTACCAAGCAGGAGGCTGACTCACCAATGGCACCGCATTTCACTAACTACGAAGAGGCCAAAGTTGAGGCCGCCAGAACCAACAAACCGATGCTGGTCAGTTACTGGGGTGACTGGTGCAGTTGGTGTAAAAAACTGGACACGGTCGTGTTTATGGATCCCAAAGGAATTGAGTTCTTCACTAACCAGGCCATTCTCGTGAAAATAAATGCGGGTGTTGATACCTTGCTGAGAAAAAAACAGCAGGTAAGTGCCCTGCCGACATCGATACTGTTTGACAAGGATGGTGTCGAGATTGATCGCATTGTCGGTTTCATGGAAGTTGATGATTTCCTCAAGACAGTTACCGACTATCAGAACGGTATCGGTACGCTTACTGATCTGCTGAATCGTGCGGGAACTGAGACTGATCGTAGTCTCTATATGGAGATTGCTGAGAAGTATAAATACCGTGACGGCAGTGATGATGCCGGTACATGGTATCAGAAAGTTATCGACGAAGGCGACCACACTGATTCGCTTTCCGGCGAATGCCGCATGTCACTGGCTGACATGAAGCGACGGGCCGAAGAGTATGATGCCGCTATCGAAGATTTCAATGGCGTTATCAAGGACTACGAAGGTCAGATGTTTGCTCAGGATGCACATATCTGGATAGCCATTGTTCACCGTCAGAAGGGTGATACGACTGTTGCGATTGAGGCGTTTGAAAATTACATCAAACAATTCCCCGAATCTGAGGATATTGAATACGCTCAGGGTCAGATTGATAAGCTGAAAGGAATTGAGGCCACCGAATAAAATCGCTCGGCCTCTGACTCACTTATGAGTCTATGACAGAGAATGAAAGAACCTTTGCTGATATACGAAAAATCGCGTCCGGGCAGGAAGGGTTATACTCTTCCTGCCACCGGTAAAAGCGAGCGTGAAATTGTCGCGCATATTCCGGCGAAGTTCCTTCGGGACAACGATGCTTCTTTGCCCGAAGTATCCGAAGGTGAGGTGCTGCGGCATTTTGTCGGGATGTCGGTGAAGAACCATCATATTGACAGAGGTTTCTATCCGCTGGGGTCGTGCACGATGAAGTACAATCCCAAAGTCAATGAGGTTGCTGCTGCTTTGCCTGGCTTCAGTGGGCATCATCCGTTAGCACCCTGTCATACCGCGCCTGGGTCACTGCGTCTGATGTGGGACCTGTCCGCCTATCTCTCCGAAGTGTCCGGTTTTTCAACGGTGTCACTGCAGCCAGCCGCGGGCGCTCAGGGAGAATTCGCCGGTTTACTGATGATACGGGCATACCATCTTGCGAAAGGGCAGTCGCGACACAAGATCATTATTCCCGATTCGGCGCACGGTACCAACCCGGCCTCTGTTACCTCAATTGGCTACTCTGCAGTTCAAGTGAAGTCCAACGAGAAAGGCATTCTTGACGCCGATGTTGTGGCCGCGGCGATGGATGAAGATACGGCTGGTATCATGCTGACCAATCCGAACACGCTGGGGATTTTCGAGACCAATATCAAAGAGATCATTGATCTTGTTCACAGCAAAGGTGGTTTGGTCTATATGGATGGTGCCAACTTAAACGCTCACATGGGTATTGTCAGGCCCGGTGATGTCGGATTTGATGTCATGCACTTCAATCTGCACAAGACGTTCTCGACACCACATGGCGGCGGTGGCCCTGGTGTCGGAGCGGTTGGGGTGACATCGGAGTTGGAACCGTTCTTGCCTTCGCCTGTCCTTCAGAAGGACGCGGACGGCAAACTGTTTTTCAATAATGACAGACCCAATTCAATCGGTCGCCTTCATTCGTTCTATGGCAACTTCGCAAACTTTGTCCGAGCGTATGTCTATATCAGGATGCTTGGCGGGGAAGGCCTGCTTCGTGTAAGCGAGAACGCTGTTATCAATGCCAACTATATTAAAGAGCAGTTGCGTGATGACTACGAACTGCCGTACGATGTTCCGTGTATGCACGAATGCGTTCTCTCAGGAAGTCGCCAGAAGAAACATGGCGTTAAGACACTCGATATTTCAAAACGGCTGCTCGATTTTGGTATACATCCACCGACCAATTATTTTCCGCTGATCGTGCCTGAAGCGTTGATGATAGAGCCGACCGAAACCGAATCGAAAGAAACGATGGACCGTTTCATTACAGTCATGAAGCAAATTGCCCGCGAGGCTATAGAGAACCCGGAAGTTGTCACGTCGGCTCCCACAAGAACGCCGGTTCGTCGTCTTGACGAAGTCAGCGCGGCGCGAAATCTTGATGTCAATTACCAGGGTTAGGCGGCTATTGCATTTGCAGGTGCCAACCGGTGTTCTCAGGTAGAGCGTCGGTTTTCTTATGATCAAGCTTGAAGGCGTTACATATCGTTATGGCTCCCGATCGGAGACAGCGCTTGAAAATGTTAGTCTCCAAATCGGAGTTGGCGAGCAGGTCTGTATCATGGGGGCCAATGGTTCGGGTAAATCGACTCTTGCGTCTCTGATAGCTGGACTGATCAAGACTGACTGCGGCACGGTACAGATAGATGTTGCCGGCGATGTCCTGTTGCCGGTTGGAATTCTCTTCCAGAATCCCGAGAACCAGATGGTGGCGGTAACCGTTGAGAAAGAGATAGCTTTTGCACTTGAGAATCTCGGTGTGCCGTTTCAGGAAATGGAGAAACGCATTGCTGATACTCTGAAGACGTTCTCAATTGAGCACCTTCGCAAACGGATAACCAGTGAGCTCTCAGGTGGTGAAAAACAGAGGGTGGCGCTGGCGTCGGTGATGATCTTCCGGCCGCCGATATTGGTACTGGATGAGCCCGACTCGTTTTTGGACGAAAGTGGCCGCCGCGCTCTGCATACTGAGGAGGAACGAATTGTCCGGCAGGAACCCACAACAACACTGGTGCGGATAACTCAGTATCGATCGGTGGCAGTGCGATACCAGAGGTTGATCGTCTTTAAGGATGGACGGTTGATAGCCGATGGTGACTCTCAGGCGATCCTCTCAGATCAATCCCTGTGCAGCGATGCCAGGCTGGCTTTCCAGTACGACAAATATCACGCGCTCAAGCTACCTTCCGGTCTGGACCTTTCCCCAAGCAGCGCCGATGCTGTCGAACGGATCGTTGCCGATAGTATTTCATTTGAATATCCGGGTGGTCAGTCGATTTTCAGTGATCTCAGTTTCAGTTTGAGTCGAGGCGAGATTGTGGGGCTGATTGGCCCGACTGGTTGTGGCAAGACGACACTTGGCCAGGTGATCGACTCGCTGTTGGAACCAACCGGCGGCAACTTGGCGTACCTTGGATCGGATGGCCGGGAACTTCCGGTGCTGAGTGTCCGCGGAAAAGTAACCGGCCTGTTCCAGCAACCGGAGAGACAGTTTTTTCTTCCGACGTGCACCGACGAGGTCACTTTCGGCCCGAGCAATCTTGGTCGACCGTTGTCGGAGGACCAGGTTCGCACTTTCTTCGATCTGGTTGGGCTTGATTTCGAGATATTCTCGAAGCGTGATCCGTTGACCCTCTCTATGGGTGAGAAACGAAGGCTCGCTTTTGCGGCGGTTCTCTCCATGTCACCCCAGTTTGTTGTCTTTGATGAACCGACCTGCGGGCTCGATCCGGAGGGCGTGAGCAAGTTTGTCGGCATGGCCAGGGCGCTGAAAGATTTCGGTATGGGGCTGGTGATTATCAGTCATGACGGCAGCTTGATTGAAAGCCTCACCGACCGCGTGCTCTATCTCGACGGAAATTCCGGCT
>DAOUUR010000430.1 GCA_030668045.1 bacterium | reverse complement strand
GACGGGACGGTTGAATTCATAGAGTCCTTCCCCGACCCTCAGAATAAGGTCAAACTGATCCGGGGCAGATGGCCTGAAAAATGCGAAATGCAGAACGAGACGCTCAGGTATGTTACCGGCGATTATGTCTGGCTGATAGATTCCGATGAGGTTTATAAAAGAGGGGATATTGAGAAGATAAAGGAAATCCTGAGGAGCGATCCGTCGATAACGCAGGTTAATTTCATACCGGACAGCTTCTGGAAGGGGCTTGACTATATTTTCGTATCATCCAAATTCTTCGAGGATTCGTGCCATTGCCGAAGGCTCTTCAAATACGTTCCCGGCTCGATGTTCACGACTCATCGCCCGCCCACGATGGTCTGGCCCGGTTCCAACAGGACCACCGAGCAAATCAATCTACTTGACGGAACGGCCACCAGGGCGATGGGAATTACTTTCAATCATTACAGCTATGTTTTGGACGACCAGGTGAAACAGAAAATTCAATTATATGACAGGTACGGCTGGGGCAGGCAGTGGAACCTCGATCTGGGAAGATGGTACGAGGAATGTTTCCTGAAGTGGACGCCGCAAAACCGCGATCAGATCGATTCGCAATACCCGATCTGGACCGGGGATATCAACTCTCGCACGCAAATATTCAACGGAACGCACGCGGAAGTGATGAAAGATTTCGGGAAGGAGCCGGGAAGAAAGGAATATTGGCCCGAGGGGCATTCTTTGTCCGTAATTGGCAAGACCGACTATCAAAAAAAGGTGTTGGATGCCTGGAGATATATCAAAATAGATGCTCCTCTTCAAAGCAGAAGAAGAGTGATGACTGAGAATGTGGAGCAAGGCAGGTCGTTCTGGAATATCCATGTGGCGCTGGCCTTTTTAGCCGACAGGTTAAGGCCTCAGAATTATCTGGAAGTCGGCGTGCGCACGGGCGGGTCTCTCATTCCTCTTGTGCACAATTGCGATGTTAAAGAGGTTGTGGGGGTTGACATGTGGTCGGCGAACTACTCCGGGCTTTATAATTCAATGGAGTACGCGGCAGGCCAGATCAGCAGGTATAAGACCGCAACGGGCAAGCGGTTCGAAATAGAGCTCATCAAGGGAGACAGTCATTCGGCGCTAAAAGATTTGATAGCTTCCGGGAAGAGGTTTTCATTGATCACCGTAGATGGGGATCATTCAGAGGCTGGGGCGTGGGAGGATTTGCAGGACGCTGTTGAATTACTTGGCGACGAAGGCGCGATAGTTTTTGACGATATTATCCACCCGGACCATTTGTTTCTCAACGGGCTTGTTGGCAGGCTTGTCGAAAAGTATCCGTTCTTTCAAGTTTTGATTAACAGCGAGCAGGATAACGGGTGCGCCGTGTTTCTAAAAAAGATTGATCCGGCCGAGCTTTTGCAGGAAAGGGGCGTTGAGGCGTCGCATAGCAAAACAGACTGCAATGAGCCTGTCGTAGGCGGCGAATTGCCTATAGCAACAGATATCAACTGTGGCGCGAACGTAAAGAATATCTTATGGGTGCGGACGGATTCGATAGGCGATGCGGTGCTCTCGGCGTCGATGCTGCCGTATATCCGACGAGAGTACCGGGATGCCAGAATCACAGTTGTTTGCCAGGAGCATATTGCCGAGTTGTACGAGGCGTGTCCCTATGTTGACGATATTGTAGTTTTCAACAGGATCCGAGCCCTGCAGGATGAACGGTATAGAGAAGAGATTGTCATGCGGTTGAGGGCATTGAAGCCGGATGTATCTTTGAATTCGGTGTATTCGCGTGAGGCCCTAACGGATTGGTTTGCGATAAAGTGCGGGGCCGAGCAGCGTATCGCTTTCAACGGCAGTCTCTGCAACATTTCCGCCGAACTCAGAGATATGCACAACCAGTTCTATACCGATGTGCTGCCGAGCCCGGGAATGCATAAACTTGAGCTTGACCGGAGCAGGGATTTTCTCAGAGGATTGGGCATCGAGGCAGCGGACTTACAGCCTATGATCTGGACGGGGCCGGAAGAGGAGGAGTTTGCCGAAAGAGTATTTCGAGACAACCGGCTTGATCCGGCCAGGACGATAGCTCTGTTTGCCGGTGCTCAACATGACTGTCGAGTGTATGAGGGATACGGCGAAGCGCTGTCTGAATTCTGCAAGGCAAATCAGTTGCAGATTGTCGCATTGGGCACCGAGCAAGACCGAAGCATCAATCAGAGGAATTTAGACGCTGCGGGTGTCAAGGCGGTGAACCTGAGCGGGAAGACGAGTATTCTCAGGTCCGCGGCGGTATTGAAACGGTGCCGGTTGGCTGTTGGCGCTGAGACGGGTCTGGCGCATATTTGCTGTGCGGTGGCAACGCCCAATGTCATTCTGTTGGGTGGCGGGCATTTCGGGCGTTTCATGCCTTATTCACCGTTGACTTCGGTTGTGTGTTTACCGTTGGAGTGCTATGGATGCAACTGGAATTGCCGATATGAAAGATCCTATTGCATAAAGGATGTTGCGCCGGAAGTCGTCGCCGAGGCGCTATGGCGGACTCTTGAGAAGCCTTCGAGCAAAATCCGCGTGTTTATGCAGGGCCGTGCGTTATGGAAAGCGCAGGCCGGGCGACCTGAGTGGAAAACGTTTGAGCAGTTTCTAAAAGCGGACAACATTGAGGTCGTCCCAATCGAGGCTCGCGGCAATGCTGCGCCGGCCGGAGGTACTACCATGCACCTTACGAAACAAGAACCCGAATGTGATGTCAGCATCGTACTTTGCACGAAAGACCGGGCCGAACTGCTGGACCGGATGCTTAG
>DAOUUR010000194.1 GCA_030668045.1 bacterium | reverse complement strand
GAAGCAGACGGAACCATCCACAGCGATATTAGCAACACCAGGGTCGCGGTCACAATCACATTCTTAGTCGTCATCGCCGTCCTCGGTTTTTTCCGGGGGTGTCAGTTCGATATCGACCCCTCCCCCCCATTTCGATCCGGTTCGCCAATAATAGTTATTCTGCCCCAGACCGTTGGTCAGGTCGTCGCCACCGAGATCAATAAACAATCCGATAGAGCCATAGTCGCGGCGGGGGTTGCCATAGCCGTGTGTCATGTTGGCATTTCTGATAAAATAGCGATCGTCGCCGTCGTTATCGATTAAGATTCCTACCCCGTTGGCTGAGCCGCCCGCCTGAGAAAGGTCAGAAGCTGTGTAGACATCGTCACCGTGCCGATCCAGAATCAAACCGCAGGCATAGTCATGGCCGCAACCCTGCATCAGCCCTTTGCCAAAATAGACGTCGTTGCCATAATCATCGATCAACGTTCCCAGCGTCATGTGCGTCCCACAACCCTGAGCATACTGGTAACTCTGGTAGTTGTCGTTGCCTGCCGAGTCGTAGAGGATACCGAGCGACCACCAGTAGCTGGAACCCTGGGCGAAAATATCGGAGAGATAGGCGTCGTTCCCTTCGATATCGAAAAGAGCGCCGATTCCACCGGACATATAGGGCGACATCCCGGCCGCAAACCCCTGCGAGAAACTGAGGTCGTGTTCTTCGTAGCGAAGGATATCGTTGTATTTGCCACCGATTCGATAGCAGTCAGACCCTTTGCGGTCATAGAGCATACCTGCACCCTCAACCGAGCCGCACCCCTGAGCGTTCAGAGAAGCGTCATAGATATCGTGGCCGTCCTCGTCGATCAGCAACCCCAACCCGAACGTACCGGCCCCCTCGGTGTGGTTATCGCCTTGATAGAGATCATTGCCGGCTGCATCATAGAGGATACCAAATCCAAAATACCCGGAGCCGAGAGAGAACGATCCGGCCCGATAGGTATCGTCACCCTCAAGATCAAGAAGGATTCCCACAGAGAGAAACCCCGAACCAAACAGGCCGTCGGTCTGGCCCCGATAGGAGTCATTACCGGAGAGATCAATTATAATTGTGCTCTGCGGATTGTCGATATCATAGCTCAGATCGTATACATCGTCGCCGCCAAAATCGAAAATGAATTTGTACTGTCCGCTGTAATAGTCGTTGCCGGTTCCGCCAATCTTCCAACCATTCTGAACGCCGAGATATGAGTTGCGATCGGTACCTTCGGGGAGATAGACAGCGCCGTTCATAATTTTACTGGCCTTGATCTGTCCAACTTTGAGTTGCCGTATCAGGTGTCCCAACTCGGTGTTCAGTTCTCGCAGACAGTCAATCCCGGCGCTTATGGTCGGGTCTTTGTCATAGAGAGTACCAAAACCAACAAATTTCTCGGTGTAACCTTCCTCGATTTTCTCGATAGAATCGACAGCCTCCACCGACAGAGATTCCTGATTGTCCGGGACAGTTACCAGTTCCACAAATTCCTGCCGGAGAAACTTCCGCTGTTCGGGACTAAGAAGAGCCAGAGATTTATCCACTGATCGGGGGAGGATAATATCAACATACTGGGCTGCCCGCGAAAGGAACTGGTTGAAGCCGGGTTCAATGAAGTAGAGATTGTAACGACGCTGCAGTTGGGCAACATCGGGCTGGTATGGTCGGGAGCGGGTGTTCTGACGCTGGACTTTCAAGTCCTGAAAAAGCACCGATGCGAGGATCTCCGGTTGCGTGGAAACATAGGCGCCCTTCAGAGATGCCACATAGTCAATCATCCCGAGCGGCTGGTGCATCAGATCGGCGACAACCACCAGACGGAACGAATCCGGTTCGGTGTAGTCGGAACGAAAAGAGATGTCGTCGGGCTTCAATCCGAGGTACTCGGTGAGGTGCCCGACACCAAACATTTCCGGAGATACCGGCCCCTCGGTCTCCTGTGCCGACAGACAGAGAGGTACCAGCGATATGAGGAGAATAGTAATCAGTTTCATCATAGTTTCAACATACTCTACCGGTTGGTTTGGGAGCAAGATAATAAGATTTCGAACCGGTATCTCATATTGTCGGAATCAAGGGCAGGAAATATTAAAAAAAAGGCGCCTCGTGAGAGGCGCCCTGGTAGATTTCACTAGCGGTCTTAGTTGACCGCTGTCACGTCATTAATCGTGTTCACCAAGTTACCAGCTTGATTGATCGTCCATGTATCGACTGCAGCATCATCATCGAGGTTAGCTGTAGCAGTACAGAGGAAGGTGTTAGCAGCGGCAGCTATCGTATAGCTGTAAACAGACGAAGCCATAATCTCTACCCCGATGCCGGGGAAGCTGGAGCCTGCGGCGGCGGTCACACCATTGTCACCATAAGCACCGGTTGACTGACGGAACGTGCGCTCCATAGTGTAGATCTGCTTGAGGAGCTGCTTACACTCAGACTGCTTGGAACGGGTGGTGGCCTGCATGAAACGCGGGATGGCCAGTGCGGCCAGGATGCCGATGATGACAACCACGATCATGAGCTCAATGAGGGTAAAACCCTTCTGACGGTTGTGAAATTTCGAGAACATTTGAACCTCCTACAGGTTTTCTTAAGGTCTCTGGTTTTCGTTAATCTCAAATCTGCTGAACTTATCGGCAAAGACCGTGCCCCGATTCACGTCTTTTATTGAACAGATAGCGGGAAGCTAAAGCATTGATAGTAACCAATGTTTTAACGGTGATGGTCGGCTGTAGGAGACGCGCCATACTTTTTTGACAAAGCCTCCCATCTGCCCAATAGCAGATCGCCACGACTATTGCAAAACGCAAAGGTCGGTCACCCTGATTATCGAATTGGAACATAAGCAAATGGATAACAAAAAAGCCCGCCGAAGGGCGGGCTTGGAAGGTCGGCTAAAAGCTGCTCAGTTGACAGCCGTAACATCGTTGATAGTGTTTACCAGTGTGCCAGCTTGATTCATCGTCCAGGTGTCCACAGCAGCATCATCATCAATGTTGGCCGTAGCAGTGGCTGTGAAGGTGTTGGCAGCACCGGCTATAGTATATGTGTACTTGGCGTCGTTCATTATCTCTATCCAGATGTCGTTCAGCGCATTGGGAGCTGCAGAGGAGGCGGCCCCGCCGGGTATATAGTATGAATTATTCATAGACTGCTGGCGGTAAGTTCGCTGGTTGACATAGATCTGCTTCAGGATGAGCTTGGCCTCACCCTGCTTGGTTTTGGTCGTTGTCTGCATGAACCTGGGAATCGCCAAAGCGGCCAGGATGCCTATGATGACTACCACGATCATCAACTCGATCAGCGTAAAACCTCTGGAATCTGTACGGCCATATCTCATCGGACACCTCAATTTCTTACGGTTTCATATTTCTTACACTGGATACACGGCAAGGCTCATTCCGAACGGCTGTTCAAAATCGGCTCAGGATTTTTTCCCTTTCTTGACGCCGTGATCTCCAAGCAATTCGTTGAGTTGATAGCGCTCAATCTTACGATAGAGCGTCGATGTATCAATCCCCAGTATTCTCGCCGCCTCGGCTTTCTTTCCCTTAGTCTGGCTCATTACAAAATGGATATAAGCTCGTTCAATCGACTCCAGAGTCGGGGTCGTCGGCACCTGGTCGGTAACAATCGGTTCCCCCGGATCAACCACCGAGATATTTTCGGGAAAGTCGCCAACTTCGAGAATATCGTTCCTGTTGAGAAGAACGGCCCGCTCAATAGTGTTTTCCAGCTCTCTGACATTACCCGGCCATCGGTACGCAACAAGGAGGTTCATCGCCTCGTCGCTGATATCTTTGGTCGACTGATTGAGTTTGGCGCAATATTTACCAAGGAAATATTCGGCCAGCAAACGGATATCTTCTTTTCGTTCTCGTAGAGGCGGGATATCGACCGGGATAACGTTGAGACGATAGTATAAATCGGCCCGGAAACGTCCCTCTTTGACGTCTTTCTCCAGATCGGCGTTGGTCGCTGCAATCAGTCGAACATCGACATCAAGCTGTCGTGTATCGCCCACCGGTGTGATTTTCTTGTCTTCGAGAACCCGCAGCAGTTTCACCTGGAGAGCCAGCGACGTGTTACCTACCTCATCAAGGAAAAACGTCCCGCCCTCAGCCGCCGTGAACAGACCATCTTTGTCGCGAATGGCTCCGGTGAAAGAACCCTTCTTGTGACCGAACAACTCCGACTCCAACAAGTTCTCAGGAAGGGCGGCACAGTTGATAGTAACAAACGGCCCCCCGCACCGAGGCGAACAGGCATGAACCGCTTTGGCTATCAGGTCTTTGCCGGTGCCGGATTCTCCTCTGATCAGGACCGTCGAGTCGACTGAGGCAATCCGTCGGGCCAGTTTCTTCAGGGCAGCAACGGCCTCGGAGGAGCCGATGAAATTGTCGAAGGAATTGTCGTCCTGCAACTGTCGCTTGAGATTGTCGTTCTCATCTTCCAGACGTTTGCGGTTGATGGTTTTTTCGATTACCAGTTTGATCTCATCGACCTTAAACGGCTTGGTGATATAATCGACCGCCCCTTCTTTCATAGCTTCGATAGCTGTATCCACCGAAGCGTACGCGGTCATTACAATGAGGTCCTGCTCCTGCTTGAATTTCCTGGTTTCTCTGAGGACATCGATACCGCTCATCTCCGGCATGTTGAGGTCGGCAATGACGAGATCGAAATTCTCCTCCTTGAGCAGGGAGATCGCCTTGGGTCCGGAGTCCACCTTGCTGACGCGGTACCCCTCCTTGGAGAGCATGATCTCCATGAAGTTACACATCGACTCTTCGTCATCAACGACAAGAATTCGGGCAGGCATCAGCGCTCCTGAAATCAGGCTAAGTGGGTTTTCGGCATATCATTATGGTTTTCGGCGCTATAATGTCGCCCTGAATACGACCGGAGGAATATGCTCACGAATTAAACAGCCGACAGATTGCCTTTTGACAGTAGAAATATGACACCTTCTCCCTTATATTGGTGCGAAGGTAGAGTTTGGGACTGGCCCCGACCGATTTGAGCCGTCCCGCGTTTACAGGTGGAGACAAGGAGAGAGATGCCTCGATATAGCCATCGGGAACGAATTGAGATGATAATCTCCGGTGAGAAACCGGATCGATACGCCGCCTCGTTCTGGCGACACTATTTCCACATGGAGCATCACGCCGAAGGTACGGTTGAGGCGATGCTTCAGTTTCAAAAAGAGTTTGACTGGGATTTCATGAAAATCAACCCAAGGGCTGATTTTCATATTGAAGACTGGGGGTTTAGGCACGAGTGGTCGCACGACGAATTCAAGAAACATCGGAAACTCCAGTTCCCTGTCACCAAAGTAGAAGACTGGGGAAAAATTAAGCCGCTGCCACCCACGGCACCATCCCTGGCAGAGCATCTGAAAGTTGTCTCGGAAATTCGTCGCAAGTCCGATCCCGAATTACCGTTGCTGATGACCGTCTTCAATCCGCTGT
>DAOUUR010000492.1 GCA_030668045.1 bacterium | reverse complement strand
GACCCTGCCGCGTGCGACGGAGAAACCCTATTTTTAGCAGATACGGTTCGACCATATCAACCAGCGTGTCTATCTCTTCGTTGAGCGTAGCGCCGAGCGCCTCAATACCAACCGGTCCGCCCTTGTAGAACTCAATTACAACCCGTAGCAGTTTGCGGTCGAGATCGTCCAACCCCATCTGGTCAACACCCTCGGCGTCAAGCGCCTTAACCGCTATCTCTTCGGTGATGATACCGTCGCCCTTGACATCGGCGTAGTCGCGCACACGTCGAAGCAGACGGTTGGCGATTCGTGGTGTCCCGCGTGCACGCAGCGAAATTGAACGGGCCGCCTTAGTTTTGATCTCACTATTAAGCAATCCGGCAGATCGAACGATAATTTGCTCTAAGTCTTCCGGCGGGTAGAAATCGATATGGTAGAATATCCCGAACCGATCGCGGAGCGGCGCGGAAAGCATCCCGGCCCGAGTGGTCGCGCCAACCATTGTAAACCGCTTGAGCGGTACATTGATCACTTTGGCGAAAGCCCCCTTATCGACCACAAAATCAACCTTGAAGTCTTCCATCGCCGGATAAAGGAACTCCTCGATCACCGGTGAGAGGCGATGGATTTCATCTATAAAAAGGATGTCACCGTCCTTGAGATTTGTCAGGATACCCATCAGATCGCCGGAGCGTTTCAGCGCCGGACCAGCGGTAGTATACGCCTTGGCCTTCATCTCGTTGGCAATGATGTGGGCCATTGTTGTCTTACCCAACCCGGGGGGACCGTATAAAAGGATATGTTCAGCGGCTTCGCTGCGCCCGCGCGCAGCATCAAGTGTTACTTGAAGTTTCTCGCGTAACTCTTGTTGCCCTATGTACTCGCGGAGGTACTGCGGCCTGAGAGAAAGTTGCGCCTTGTCCTCTTCGTTGTTGGCAGGTTCACCTGTCACTATCCTGTCTCGCACTGCTTATCCTCGTCTGTGTCTTTTTGACTCAAGATTGCGGTTTGATTTCGCTTCGGAAGACGTGCGAAATCAAGTCCTCAACCCGCGACACTTTTGTGTTCTCTTTGAGTGCAGAGCGCACCATCTCTTCAGCTTCTTTCTGGTTGTACTGAAGTTGCAGCAGCACCTCGACCGCCTCCTGTTGAAGCGGTGTGGTTGGCTTGGCAGTAGCTTCTTTTGACAGTGGTTCACTCGTTTTCGAGAGAGCAAACTTAGCCGTCTTGCCGTGTAGTTCGGCGATGATCTTTTCGGCCAGGCGTCCGCCTACGCCCGGAAGTCGCCCAAGTGTGCCGGCCTCTTTTGTTTCGATAGCGGTGGCTATTTCGTTGATCGGAAGGATCAAACACTTCAGCGCCTTTTTGACTCCTAATCCCGGTACCTGAATGAAAAGCGAGAAAAACTCCTTGTCGATTGGATCGGTGAAACCAACCATCTTGGGGTAGTGGCTCGATTTCTTGTCACCGGCCTCAATATAGTAGATCGTCTCAAACAACACATCCTGGCCGATCTTGTCACTCTTCTTAAGACGTTCCGCCAGTGCCGAGGGAACAAGTATTTCGTAAAAGATACCACCGTTTTCAATCAGTGCGGACGAATCGGTCACCCGGGCCAGCTTTCCTGTGATGCGACTGATCATGCCGTGACCACATCTTCCCGTTCGATTGTGCGAGCGTGGCAAAGCGCCACCGCCAGAGCATCGGCAACATCGGGAGGCTCGGGGACTTCGGCCAGACCGAGAGTGGTGGTGATCATCATTTGCATCTGACGCTTGGAAGCCCGCCCGTTGCCGGTCAGCGATTTCTTGATGCGGGTGGCAGAGTATGGAAAAACGGGAATACCGGCTTCGGCTGCCTTCTGCAACGCAACACCACGAGCGTGCCCCATTATGATAGCCGTTCGCGGATGACCGTAGTGTGAATACAACTCTTCGATGGCCATCATCTCCGGTTCAAACTGAGCCATAACATTGCCCAGTTCGTTGGCGATATCAAGTAGTCGGCCCGGAAGATCACCATCGGTTCGGGAACGAATTACGCCAGCCTCGACCACGACCAAGCGGTCGCCGTTCGACTCCAGAATACCGTACCCCGAGATATTCAACCCCGGATCAACTCCCAGTATTTTCATGCGACATAGATAGATCGAAAGCCCTCGATAAACAACTAAAAACGGGAATGGCAATCGGTTTGTGATCTTCGTTACACCAGATTGCAGAGATCGGCGACAGAGTCGATGGTCAGGTTCGGTTTGATGCCCGACTCTGCGACCAGGTCCTCTCGATACTTGCCGGTCCGTACCAGTACCGCTTTCATCCCGGCCTTCTGAGCGCCGCCGATATCG
>DAOUUR010000619.1 GCA_030668045.1 bacterium | reverse complement strand
GAGTTAATTCACAACTGGATTGAAGATAGCCCGATACTTTTTCTTGACACAAAATGAACAAAAATAATTCCTAAGAGCCCACATGCCGGTTTTTTCCACGCCTGCCATTTTGCTCCGACGGCTGGATTATGGTGATTTCGATGTTATTATCACCTTTTTCACGCTGAAAAGGGGCAAATTGTCATTGATTGCAAAGTCCGCCAAAAAGAGCACCAAACGTTTTGCAGGTGTGTTGGAGCTTTTTTCGGAGGTGCAGATATTAGCCGGTGCCGGGCGGGGAAAAGGGCTTCCTGTATTACAGGAAGCAGTTTTAAAGCAACCATTCAGCGCCATCAGAGCTGATTTCAGGAAAACAGCCTATGCCAGCTACTGGTCGGAGTTAATTCACAACTGGATTGAAGATAATTTCAAGCAGGTTGCCCTGTACCATCTTTTTGAACATGTTTTATCCGAACTGGATTCCGGGACAACGGTGCCATCCGGTTTAAATATTTTGTTTCAGATGAGATTCCTGACCCTGTCCGGTCATCGCCCCAATTTAAGCCATTGCAGCTTATGTCGGCTGGAGTTGGAGAATATCAAAAATGATAATATTACTGTTAACCTTCAGCGTGGCGGGATTATATGTGGCAAGTGCAGCAGCGGCGCTGCCAACGGCCAAGCCAGCGGCGAAGTCAGTGTGAATGCGTAGTTCCAATGAACGTGCGTGCCTTCGGGCGTTGCAGTGAACTTCCAGTCGGCTCGAGCGTGACGCACCAGCAACGAGAATGGGGGGGAGATGCCGGTGAGTTTGTAGGCAACCGCTGCTCCCGGCTCGAGTACCAGCATTTCTTCATCGACATGCTGCCCATCGCTGGTATAAACGCGTCGCGATGTTCCTTGCGCGAGTTTACCGCCACCGATCACCTCGGCGCTGACGGTACCGGGGATGGGACCATAGGCGACAAACGCATCAGCAATGTGTTCGAGGTCGTTGGAGACATCGCATACCCGTACAGGGGTAGCGCGGATATCGGCTTCGGCTTGAGTCGCGACAATCATCGTAGGTCGGCCACCGTGGAGAGCGCCGCCAACCTATCCGATCGCCTGACCCGTTCACAAATCATCCCCAGGACTTGCGCAAACGCTTGGACTAGAGGCTGCTGGGCGTTACCACTGATCTCCGCCACCGATTCATCAGCAGTCGCGAGGACGCTATGCCGGCGTACATGTTGATAGAGCTCACCATCCAAGACCGCGAGATTTACGAAGAGTACATGGATAGGATCTCCGCCGTAGTGGCACAGTAGGGATTCGAGCAGGAGTAGCAGCGGTCGTGACCGATCATCCAAATGCGACGCTCATTCGCGAGCTGTGCTCGGCTTTTGACACCCAAGACGCGGAAGCGATTCGCTCGGCGATCGCGCCCGACTGTGTCTGGCACTTCCCAGGCCGAGACGGCGCGCTGACCGGCTCTCACACGGGACACGACGCGATCTTCTCGTTCCTCATTCGTGTCGGTGAGCTGACCGACGGCACGTTCCGACTCGACG
>DAOUUR010000101.1 GCA_030668045.1 bacterium | reverse complement strand
TCCTTCTCGGCGGCGGACCGGTAATGGCTGCAACTATCGACCGCGCCCTCAAGCAACGTCTGCCGTTACTGACAACTTATGGCTTGACTGAGATGGCGTCACAAGTGGCAACGTCACAAGTGACATCGTCGGTCGGCAGATCGGGGAAGCCGCTTCCGCATCGCGAAGTCAGTATCTCCACTGACGGTGAAATCCTCGTGCGAGGAGCCTGTCTGTTCAAAGGTTATCTTACCGACGGCAAAGTATCGACACCGACGGTTGATGGCGATGGTTGGTTTCATACCGGCGATCTGGGCAGCATCGACAATGATGGCTGCCTGACGGTCACCGGTCGCAAAGACAACATGTTTGTTTCCGGCGGTGAGAACATTTACCCGGAAGAGATCGAGCGCGCCCTATTGGAGCTGCGCGGAATCGAAGAAGCAGTTGTAGTGCCGATCAACCATGCCGAGTGGGGAGAACGCCCGGTGGTTTTTATCCGGTACGGAGATGAGAATCTGACCGAGGCTGAGATGATATCGCACCTTGAGTCTCACCTGCAGAAATTCAAGATTCCTGATCGGTTTATCGATTGGCCAGCCGCGGGTGGGCAGGTGTCCGGCAAACCGGACCGGCGCTATTTCAAGCGATTGGCAACGGAGATATCGAACCGGCAGGAGCCTACTTGATCGCTTCCAGTTCGGCGCGAAGTTCCTGCGGGAGCCGGATTTTCTTGCCGGTATCTTTGGCAATGGCGACATGGACCGTTCTTAGTTCTCCGGCTAAACGGCCGTCGGAGTCGAGAATTTCATATTTCAGCACAAACGAAGTCCGGCCGATCTTCTCCGCCGTCATCTGAACTTTCGCCGACCCGGATACCGCCAGACTCTGCTTGTAATCAGCCTCAGCGTGGGCAATTAGCAGGAGGAAGTCATCCTTCTGAATAATCCGATCAAACCCAAAGCCGATTGATTTCATAAACGCCTCGTAGGCATCATGGGCGATATCGAAGTACCGGGCGAAAAAAACTATCCCGGCGGCGTCAGTCTGGTGCAACTTCACGGTCGTATCATAAGTAAACATATTATGTTTCCACCTCTAAAGAATTCTCACCCACGTTGGTCCTTAATGCACTATATTGCCGCCTTTGCGGTCTGACAATGAAAGCAAACATCATAGAACCTCAAAGTAATTCAGGAGCACCTGCGATGCAAAAACAAAATCTGATCCGCTTCTCGGCGATTCTCGCAACTGTGCTGATTCTCGCGGTCGGCTACGTGCCGGTCTGCGCCGAAACCAGCGGCATCCCTCAACGTTCGGAAATCGATCCCAAGTATCAATGGGATGTCGACATCTACCCTGACCTCGATGCCTGGGAGGCCGATTTCACTTTTCTCAAGGAAAACATCTCCCGTATTGATCAATTCCGAGGTCGGCTGGGCGAATCGCCCGAGACTTTCTTGGAGTGCACGAAACTCTCCGATGAACTCTGGATACGCGCCGACAATCTGTATGTTTATGCAAACCTGAAACTCGAC
Source organism: bacterium (assembly GCA_030668045.1). Classification (GTDB taxonomy): domain Bacteria; phylum Zixibacteria; class MSB-5A5; order GN15; family FEB-12; genus DAOUUR01. The sequence continues at coordinate 6,139 of DAOUUR010000101.1, read as the reverse complement.
GAAGACACCCGGATAAGCACCTATCAGGAACTGGCCGGTCGGTCGGCTGGTATCCGCGCCGAGTTATCCGAGGCAACTGCCTTTGTTGAGCCGGAGTTGCTCACACTTAATGACGAGAAGCTTCGTTCGTATGTCACAGCCAGCGAAGAGTTAAAAGTATACAGCCACTACATTGATAACCTGATCCGCCAGAAGGAGCATATTCTCTCCGCTAAGGAAGAAGCGCTGCTGGCGCTGGCCGGACCGGCACTTAGGGCATCATCGGAGATATTCAACAGGCTAACCGACGCTGATATGACCTACGGCAGCATTTACGATGAGGACAGCAATCTGGTTGAGCTTACCAATGGGCGTTATTCCCGCTTTATGGACTCACCCGACCGGCGCGTTCGTCGTGATGCCAGCAATACGCATATTCAAGCATATGTCGACTACGCTAACACTCTCGCGGCCACGCTTGCCGCTTCGGTCAAACGCGATTATTTTCTAATGAAAGCTCGCGGCTACAACAGTTGCCTTGAGATGGCGATGGATCAGAACAACATCCCCACAGCCGTCTATCAAAGCCTTATCGAAGCGGTCAATGCCAATCTCCCGACCTTGCATCGTCTGGCTACGCTGCGTAAGAAAGTGATGGGAATTGACACTCTCTATCGGTACGATCTCTATGTGCCGATTGCTGCCGCATCACAAAAGACGTACACCTACGATGAAGCGGTCGAACTCAACTTAAAAGGTCTGGCTCCTCTGGGTGAAGAGTATGTCAGCATGTTGAAAAAGGGTTTTGAGTCGAACTGGATCGATGTCTACGAGACCGAGGGTAAGAGCTCAGGCGGCTATGAGTGGGGAACTTATACTTCGCATCCGTTCATCCTGTTGAACTTCAATGGAACTATGGACTGGGTGTCGGCCATTTCCCATGAGATGGGCCACGCGCTGCACGACCATTACGCCTATAAGACGCAACCATACGTCTATGCCGACTATTCGCTTTTCCTTGCCGAGATCGCTTCAACGACCAACGAAGCATTGTTCATGCGGTATATGATCGACCATGCTGATACCAAAGAGGAGAAAATAGCCCTCCTAAATAGCTGGATAACGGCGATCAAGGGGACGTTTTTCACCCAGGTGATGTTTTCCGAGTTTGAGCAGGCGATTCATGATCATATCGAAAACGGCGGCGCCTTCTCGGCGGACTATTTCCGCAAGACGTATCGAGACATCTATCAGAAATACTGGGGACCCGATCTGGTTATCCAGGACATTGATGATATCAGTGGTCTAAGGATCGGTCACTTCTATCGCCGGTACTATGTCTATCAGTACGCTACCGGGTTGGCCGCCGCGCAGGTGATGTCACAGAGGATACTCAACGAGGGGGAGGACTATCTTGATGATTACTTCAAGTTTCTCAAGGCCGGTAGCTCAAAATACCCTGTTGATGTGCTCAAGGATGCCGGCGTTGATATGACTTCACCGGAAACATACGAGGTAACGATACAGCTCTTCTCCAGTTTGATTGACGAGTTGGAGCAGCTTCTCGACGAAAAGTAAGCTCGCTTATATCATGCGTTCGGAAAGGCGGCCATCGGTCGCCTTTTCTTAATTCTGTTCGCGCCATCGCGATTCGTTTCGTACTATCATAGTCAGACAATATTATGAACGACTCTAACAACATGTGGCAGCAGCCACTACTTGACTGCAACTGCTGCCCCCGACACTGCGGCGTTGACCGTCGCGAGCAGGGCAAAGGATTCTGCAATGCCGGGGTGGATTTCGCCGTCAGTTCGATCTGCCGTCACATGGGCGAGGAACCGGTTCTCTCCGGCACCGGTGGTATTTGCAACATCTTCTTTGCCCATTGTAACCTCCAGTGCATCTATTGTCAAAACTATCAGATCAGCGACAACAAAACCCCGCCCCACGCTTTTCATACTACGCTTGATGATATCATAGGGCAAATCGAAACGATCCTTGACTCCGGCGCCAGAGGTGTTGGTTTTGTCTCGCCATCGCACGCCCTGCCTCAGATGCACAGGATAATCGAAAGGCTCAACGTTGCCGGTCGAAAAGAAACGTATGTTTACAACACAAACGGCTACGACAAAGAAGAAACGATCAGGTCGCTTGAGGGCACCATTGATGTTTACCTGCCCGACATGAAATATCGTGACTCCGATCTTGCGCATGATTACTCCGGTGCCAGAGATTATCCCGAGGTCGCTGCATTGGCGCTCAAAGAAATGTTTCGCCAGAAGGGTGCCGAGATTAAGCGCGACGATGACGGATTGATTACCGATGGAATGATTATCCGTCACCTGGTTCTTCCGGAGCATGTTGACAACAGCAAAGCCGTTCTCAGGTGGATCGCTGAAGAGCTTTCGCCCGACCTTCACATTTCACTGATGTCGCAGTATCACCCCACGCCGCGGGTGGCCGACCACGCTACCCTGGGGCGGCTTCTCAAGGTTCGCGAATACGATGAGGTCGTGGACGAATTTGAGCGACTCGGTTTTCATCGCGGCTGGGTTCAGGACCTATCCAGTCCGCAGAATTACCTGCCGGATTTCGATGATGATCACCCGTTTGAACGTTAACGATCATTCCCGGCCCCGACCTTTAATTGACACGCCGTCTATGGGCTACTATGTTGTTAATCCAAATGAGTAAAGACGATAGCCGACAGATGATCCGAACCCGAACCATGGTGGGAGCCATCACACTGGTTCTGACCGCGTTGATCTCATGCATGGCCGAGCAGGTGTGCGACGATTCCCTCACGATCAACGACACCACCTATCAAATCCCGGAACTCTGGCATCCGCACAAACTGGACTCAACTGAGATCGCCAAGCCGGAAAACCTTGTGCGCCTGCCCGACGAGCTAACTTTCGAAGATTACAGGATATATGTCCTGCCCGAAACAAAAGACGCTTTTGTCAGCATGGCCACCGCGGCTGCCAAAGACAGCGTGTCACTCAGGGTGGACTCGGGGTTTCGATCTCAGGCCTTCCAGCGACGGGTGATCAAACGTCGCCTCAGTGAGGGGGGGGAGTTCGCCAACGTCATCAGGATGGTTGCCCCGCCCGGATACTCACAGCATCACACTGGACGCGCGCTTGATATGGTCCCGAGCGAAGCTTTGTTTGTCAAGACCGATGCTTACCGGTGGCTAATCGAGAACGCCGATCGGTTTGGCTTTATCGAATCATACCCCAAAGACAACGCCGACTCAATCTGGTGGGAACCTTATCATTGGTACTATGTGGGGGCGGACATGGCTGGCAGTTCGTCCCAATAAGGACAAGAGTTACTATGTTACTCTACCCGCCACAGGTGAAAGACCGCCCGGTCAAACGATGAACTGTCCGCGTTCGTCTGGGTCAATCGAAAATCAATCGTGTCGGAACTCACCAGATCAATCGCAACACTATAACTCTTGTTCCCCTTCGTGCGTGTGCCCCGGATGACGCCGTCCTCAATCGTGCCGTAATACTTGGCGTGCTTGCCGAAATTATCCCAGACTTCCCAGCTGATCGAATCGGTCACCGGATCGCGGATAAGTTTGCCCGAATCGGAATACTTGAAAATAAATTTTGTTCCGGTGATGGCGGTGCGGAGATAATGATCGGTTGAGTCGTAGGTGAATATCGCCTGCCCCGCTATGTCCATCTTGATGTGGGTGACCGGCATCAGGAACATCCCAGTGCCCTCCCAGTCACCGTCAAGCTGCACCAACTCAAAAGGGCCTTGCCCACTTATGGGCGCACCGGCAAGAAGGATCAAGCAGAAATTCGCCAGAAAGCTGTATCGCAAAAATCTCATCATAAGTCGACCAAGTCTTCTACAACTTACCGATTTCACCGCCCAAATCCACAACAAAAGGGCGCGATTTCAGTTTAATAATCAACATCCAAAAAGTAAGCAGCGAGCCGCCGCAAGTGGCTGTCATTCAAGGAAATAAAAGGGCCAGCCGGGTCGGTTTTTTGTTGCTTTGAACTACCGTTTGAGCTATTTTTGATAGTCCATTTATTTAACGAAAAACCACAATTTACGGAGTACCATAGTGGCATTAGAAAGACAGAAAATCGAAACCATCTTCCTCGAAGAGGAGATGAAATCATCGTACCTCGACTACTCGATGTCGGTCATCACCAACCGGGCGTTGCCCGATATTCGCGACGGCCTCAAGCCCTCGAACCGACGCATCCTCGTGGCGATGAACGACCTCAATCTCAAACCGGGTCGTCCACACCGGAAGTGTGCCAAGATCGCCGGTGATACCTCGGGTAACCTCCACCCGCACGGCGAACAGGTTGTCTATCCGACCCTCGTTCGCATGGCGCAGGACTTCAACATGCGGTACCCGCTGGTCGATGGTCAGGGCAATTTTGGTTCGATTGATGGCGACGGTGCGGCGGCGATGCGTTACACCGAAGCACGCATGACGCCCATTGCCGTTGAGTTACTGGCCGATCTGGAAAAAGAGACGGTCAATTTCATGGACAACTATGACAGCACCCGCCAGGAACCGACCGTCCTTCCCGGAAAGTTCCCCAACCTCATTTGCAATGGTTCCACCGGTATCGCCGTTGGCATGGCAACCAATATCCCGCCGCATAATCTGACCGAAGTAGCTCAGGCGGTCAGGATGGTGATCGATGATCCCGATTGCGCTAACGTCGACCTGATGGAATGTGTCCCCGGTCCCGATTTCCCGACCGGCGGTATCATCAATGGTCGGGCAGGAATCATTCAGGCGTATGAAACCGGGCGTGGTCATGTTCCGGTTCGTGCGAAAGCCGCAGTGGAAAATATGACCAGCGGCAAGCAGGCAATTATTGTCAACGAGTTGCCGTACCAGGTCAATAAAGCCAATCTGATCGAAAAGATCGCCGACCTCGTCCGTGACAAGAAGATCGATGGCATCTCCGACCTTCGTGATGAATCCGACCGCGACGGGATGCGAATTGTTATCGAACTCAAGCGCGACAAACTTGCCGAAGTCATTCTCAATCAGCTGTACAAAAACACAACGATGCAGACGACGTTCTCGGTCAACATGCTGGGGCTGGATCATGGTGAGCCAAAACAGATGGGCCTCAAACCGCTGATTGAGGCGTTTGTTAATCATCGCCATGAGGTGGTGGTTCGGCGGACCAAGTTTGATCTGCGCAAGGCCGAAGAACGTGCTCACATCCTCGAAGGATACCGTATCGCACTGGATCATATTGATGCCGTGATCGCGCTTATCAAAAAATCGAAAGACACGCCGACCGCACGCGACGGTTTGATGAGTAAGTTCAAGCTCAGCGAGGTTCAGGCCAACGCTATTCTTGAGATGCGACTGGCCCGGCTCACCGGTCTGGAGCGCAAGAAAATCGAGGAAGAGTACGAGGAACTGATCAAGAAGATCAGCGAACTCAAAGCGATTCTTGATTCCAAGGCCCTCCGCATGCAGATCATCAAGGACGAAACCGCCGAACTGGCCACAAAGTATGGCGATGATCGTCGTACCGAAATCCAGGAGGCCGCCGAGGAACTGACAGTTGAGGACCTGATCGCCGAAGAGGAGATGGTGATAACGATCTCGCATCTCGGTTATGTCAAGCGGTTGTCGGCGTCGGCATATCGCAAGCAGCAGCGCGGCGGCAGGGGAGTGATCGGGATCGAAACCAAAGAAGAGGATTTCGCCGAGCATCTCTTCATTGCCTCCACCCACGACTACATTCTGTTTTTCTCCACCAAGGGCCGTTGTTACTGGATGAAGGTGCACAACATTCCCGCCGGCGGTAAGATGGCCAAGGGCAAACCGATCGTCAACATGTGCAAGATGGAAAAAGGCGAAGGTGTCTCCGCCTTCTGCAAAGTGCGTGATTTCAGTGAGGACAAGTTTATCGTCATGGCCACCCGCAACGGTATAATCAAGAAAACATCGCTGGCAGCTTTCTCCAATCCACGTGCGGCCGGCGTCAACGCCATGAACTTGCCGGTTGAAGATGAACTGATTGAGGCTTCGATCACCGACGGCAGCTATGAGATCGTAATGGCCACTCGCAAGGGGATGGCTATCCGGTTCCCCGAGGAAAAAGTACGCTCGATGGGTCGCACCGCCTATGGTGTCAAAGGTATCACC
>DAOUUR010000410.1 GCA_030668045.1 bacterium | reverse complement strand
CTGAATAGTACTCTATCGATGACGTTACAGCGAGAAAACCGATACATAAGATATAGAGAATAATCAGGGCTCTCATCTTGCCAGGGCTATCAACGATTCTAATGATCAGCAAGTATACCAGGAATATCTTGGAGAAATCGATAAACGTATCCCATGCAGTTTGCAAATCGGAAGCGCCGAGAATAGAGAGAAAACAAGCCACCATGAACGCGAAGTAGGCATAGTCAGTAGAGAAGAAATCAAACCGTTTCCTGACAAGGGCGATATTGATCAGAAGACTGCAGACAACCAGGATCGCGATCGTCCTTTCATACGGGATGGGCAATCTCCCAAGGGCAGGAAAAAGTGTGTTTGCCTGTAAGAAAAATATGGTCAGATACACCATCAGGCCCGCGAAAGGATATTTGAGGGTGGCGATTACAAGAAGAGTGCCGAACACCAGAGCGAACGGTAGCAAGTGATAGGGTGCGGGCAAGGCCAGCATTGCAGCCAGCGTCGTTACTGCAAAGGCTGCTCCCACGTAGTAGAAGTGAGTAGCCTTGACATATTGTCGAGCGCCGCGATCTATGCCATCAACGGAACTTCTCATATCAGTTGCAATTCCTCAGAATTACTATTTACTCATTATGTCGGCTTATTTGCTCAGCCACAATTACAAAATTACGCAAGCCTTATACCGAGCAATCAGACTTGCCTGCCGTAAATATGAAGGGATTGTAAGAGTTCGCTAATTCTGCTGCCCTCCGTGAAGATGAGAAATTGTAAATCGGTGTTTGCCGGCAGGTGTTGGCTCAATGCAGCTGGTTCTGATTACTTCAACATTCACTCCCGGGCCTGTTTTTTCCAGGATTGATCTCCTGAAATACTCCAGGTCAGCATTTCCCGCTCGAGTAATCACCAGAAGCTTCAACCGATCAGCAGTCTCCTGGATAAGCTGAAATTGGGTTACTTCCGGGTGACCATAAAACAGGTGCGTGAAATATTCGCCGTGGATAGTCTTCCCGTTGACGGTAATCAAATCGGAAGATCGGCCGACGATTTTCTCAAGCATTGGATAAGTTCGGCCACACGAACACACAGTGGTACTCATCGCCGCCATGTCCCCATTGAGGTATCGTATGAACGGAAAACCAAGGTTGGTCAGATCGGTGACGGCGATATTGCCAACCTCTCCGGAGGGAAGAGGGCGACCTTCCTCATCAACAATTTCAACTATCCTGCCCGAGGCGAAAATGTGCATGCCCTCATGAGTCGGGCATTCAGCGGCGATATGGTTCACTTCGCGTGATCCGTAGAAATCGAAAACTCTGGTACCAAAAGCGCGTTCAATTTCTTCACGCTGAAAATCGTGAAGTTTCTCAGCCGATGAACGTACCGCCATCGGTTGGAATTTCAGCGGTTGGTGCTTGTTGATAAATTCAGCAACAAAATGCAATGAGGAGGCATACCCATAAACATACTTTGGCTTAAACTTGTTCATCACTCCAATAAACGAGGCCACCAGTTGCTCGGTCATGGAAAACGAGTTGAGGAGCCTGGTTCGATTGAAGCGCTGCAGCAGTCGTTCCCGCCATAAAGCTTCCCCAATGTCTCGGTCCGCACCCCAGAAAACAGCCGTTTTGTCACCGGGCCTGATCCCCATCCATCCCAGGAACAAAAGGCCGGTGGCGCGCGCCTGGTGGCCATAGCCAGGATCGTGATAGAAATTAACGGGCGCGCCGGTTGATCCACCGGAAGAATCGGGAAGGCAGTCAACTGCATTGTCGCAGAGTATCTGTTCCAGATTGTCGCACAGTTTATCCCGTGTCAGCAAGGGTATTGCGGGGAGCGATGAGAGGGCAAACGCAGGGGCATTGAGGTCAACGTCTTTTAGCAGCTGCCGGTAGTATGGCGAATGCGTTCGGGCGTGATGGAGAAGTTGATGCAGTCTTTGTTCCCGGATTTCTTGCAACTCGTTCGGAGGAAGATACTGCTCCTTCCGGAGCCGTGCCAGACGACCATAAGTGCCGTAGCCATCTCGGATATCTTTGAGACGGAAAACTGCTGAGTGCATCAGATTATATAAAGACATAGCAGGCTCGCCGAGCTAATTACCTTCCGATCTTTGCCAATATCTTCTGTTTATCACTGTCGTCAACAATTTTCCACCAGAATCCTGTAAGGGAGACTGCCATTACCAGGAGAATGCTGACAGCAAAGCTCATCCAGCCTTCGGTAAAGACAAATCGCTTTACCAGCCATGCGGCAGGCAGGGTGAAGAGTACGCTCAAGGACATTATAGTTATACTGTATTGATAGAACTCTCTGACGTTGGCTTTGATCAACCGGTGGAAAACAAAAGGGTAAACGAAAGCGTAGATTATGAATTGAGGGATAACCGTACCTACTGCAACACCATAGATACCCCATATTCGAACAAACCAGACACTCAAGACGATATTACACAGCGCTTCTGAGATGACCATGTAGAACAAAGTTTTCATGCGCCCGGTTCCGAAGAAGACCGAATTGGATACTGACTGAGGGACGTAAATGGCGGCCGGGATGACCAGTAGATGCAAAATTGTCGCCGTCTCCTCAAACCCCGGTCCCATCCAGAGGAAGATGAAATCTCTTCCGAAAACCAGAGCTCCAATGCAAAGAGCCGTCGAGAGGTAGAATAAGTAGCGGAACAGTTTCTTGGTTAGCGAGGCGATCTGATCGGTATCGCCCGATGCATCGAGGTGGCTGACGGCGGGAGCCAGGGGGACACCGATAGCGGCAACGGCTCCTCGGAAGTAGTTGATGATTGTTCCTGCAATGCTGTAAGTTGTGACAGCCGAAGTTGACAGGAAGGCACCGATAATGACATTATCCGAATTGAATAGCATTACCCATGCACTTACGAT
>DAOUUR010000389.1 GCA_030668045.1 bacterium | reverse complement strand
CACATGGGCGCTCACCGCCGCCGGGGCGGCGCTGGTTTTTCCCATGAAGGAGCTAAAACGAAGCAGCATGGACGCCATGCTTGGCTTTGCGGCAGGTGTGATGATTGCCGCAAGCTGCTGGTCACTATTGATCCCTTCGATAGAGATGGCTGAGAATTGGAGTATCCCGGCGTGGTTCCCTGCTACGATTGGCTTTCTACTTGGGGCCGTCTTCCTGAGACTGTTAGACAGGCTGCTCCCTCACCTGCACCCGGGTATGGCCACCGATAAGGCCGAGGGTGTGAAAACCAAATGGCAACGCACGACTCTTCTCGTGCTGGCTATCACACTGCACAACATTCCGGAAGGGTTGGCAATCGGTGTGGCTTTCGGAGCCGCCGCCGCCGGTTTTGAATCAGCGTCATTGGCTGGAGCGGTAGCCCTGGCGATAGGGATTGGTATTCAGAACTTTCCAGAGGGTACTGCGGTTTCCATGCCGCTGAGGAGAGAAGGTTTCTCCCGTACCAGGAGTTTCTGGTATGGGCAACTGTCAGGAGTGGTTGAACCGGTGGCCGGTGTTGCCGGAGCAGCCTTGGTACTCATAGCGCGTCCGATTCTGCCTTATGCATTATCATTTGCAGCCGGGGCGATGATCTTTGTGGTAGTCGAGGAACTCGTACCGGAATCGCAGAGGGGTGGACATTCGCACTCGGCCACGTGGGGGGCTATTATCGGATTTGCCGTGATGATGACACTGGACGTGGCGCTGGGGTGATGTCGACACGAATCAAAAAACGATGAATTGGTGTAAGGATAAAATGGAGTGATTAGGTACATATAGGAGGCGTTATGGATCTTGATCCTGTTCTATTGGCGCGAATACAGTTCGCACTGACAATCGGGTTTCATTTTATCTTCCCGCCCTTGTCGATTGGTCTGGCCTGGCTATTGGTCATTGTCGAAGGCCTGGGTTGGAGAAGAAATGACGACATTTATGTACGAATGGGTAAGTTCTTCGGTAAGTTGCTGGCCCTGACTTTTGCAGTCGGGGTGGCAACCGGTATCGTGATGGAGTTTCAGTTTGGTACCAACTGGGCCGAATACTCAAAATTCGTCGGTGATATTTTTGGTGCGCCTTTGGCAGCTGAAGGAATTTTCGCATTCTTTCTGGAATCAGCTTTTCTGGGTTTGTATCTGTTCGGTCGGAATCGAGTATCGAAAGGTGTACACTGGTTCTCGATCCTTATGGTAGCGGTCGGCGCCACGATTTCTGCATTCTGGATTCTCGTTGCAAATTCATGGCAACAAACACCTGCCGGCTTTGTGATTCAGAACGGTCGCGCGGAATTGACCAGTTTCTCAGAAGCGGTCTTCAATCCATCCATGTGGATCCGCTTTTTCCATACAGTCGATGCTGCTCTCATAACCGGAGCGTTTGCTATGGCTGGTGTAGCAGCCTATCTACTTCTCAAGAACCGTGAGAACCTTGTTGCTCGCAAGGCAATCAAGTTGTCTTTGATATTTGGATTGATCGTGTCCCTGTTGGAGCTTTTCCCCTTTGGACACGAGCATGCTATTCAGGTCGCACAAACCCAACCGGAAAAACTTGCGGCTTTCGAGGGACTCATCGAGGGTCAGACAAATGCTCCCATGGTGATGTTCGGGATACCTTCTGACGACCCGCCTCAACTTGACGCATCAATCGAAGTCCCCGGTGTTTTGAGCTGGCTGGCACATGGCGACGCGGATGCTTACGTCAAGGGTCTAAATGATTTCCCGCCCGATGAAAGGCCGCCATTCTTTATTACTTTCGTAGCGTTCCATAGCATGGTGGGGCTTGGCATGTACTTCATTGGCGCGATGTTGCTCGGGGTGTTCCTTCTGTATAGACAGAAACTTTGGGATCAGCGACTTTATCTCAAATTATTGGTGTTCTCGATCCCATTGCCGATTCTGGCCTGTGAACTCGGTTGGATAGCCGCCGAGGTTGGTCGTCAACCCTGGGTAGTGTATCGCATCATGAAAACAGCTGATGCTGCTTCGATAACAGTCACGGCAGGTGAAATACTATTTTCAATTATTCTATTCGGATTGATATATATCTTCCTGGGTGCTTTGTATCTGTTCCTGTTTATACGCGAGGTCAAACATGGCCCTGAACCTGATGCAACTGAGGAGGCTACAGCATGATTGATCTGAATACCACCTGGTTTGTGCTGTTCGGGTTTCTCCTGACCGGCTATGCTATTCTTGATGGTTTCGATCTGGGAGTAGGCGTGTTGCACCTTTTCGCCCGTAACAACCATGAGCGACGAATCAACCTCAACGCGATAGGCCCGGTCTGGGATGGCAATGAAGTTTGGCTGGTGACCGCAGGGGGGGTTCTGTTTGCTGCCTTTCCACCAGTCTACGCAACCATTTTCAGCGGCTTCTATATAGCCCTGATGCTGGTTTTGGCTGCCTTGATCTTCCGCGCTGTGTCGCTTGAGTTCCGTGGCAAAATCGAGTCACTAAGCTGGCAACGACTGTGGGACTGGTCGTTTGGTCTGGGGAGTCTGCTGCCATCAATACTATTTGGAGTAGCTGTCGGCAATATCCTGAGGGGCGTCCCGATTGATGCAAATGGCCTCTATGCCGGCTCGTTTCTCGAGCTGCTGAATCCCTACTCTATCCTCGTTGGCGTGTTGAGCCTTGTGATGTTTGTGATGCATGGAGCTTTGTACATGACTCTGAAAACCGACGGCGAACTGCGCGACCGCATGGCTCAATGGGCATCTAGTACGTGGATCGTTTTCGTCGTGACATATTTGTTGGTAACCATGTACACGTTCTTTGACGCTTCACATCTGATGGAAGGGATTTTCTCCAAACCCCTGTTCTGGGTGTTCATGGTGACCCTTCTTGCGTCGATAGCTTACCAGCCGGTGGCCCTGAAGTCGAAATTATTTTTCCGGGCGTTTCTGTCTTCATCAGTGTCAATCGCATCCGCAATCGGCATCGCGGCAGTGAGTATTTATCCAGTACTGGTACCGTCGAGTATCGACGCGGCGTACAGCTTGACCGCCTACAAT
>DAOUUR010000161.1 GCA_030668045.1 bacterium | reverse complement strand
GACCGCCAGTGTGGTTGCGACAACAACCGGCAGACTCGCCACGTATTCACCCACATTACCGGTGATCGTTAACATGGGCACAAACACGGCAATCGTCGTCAGGGTTGAGGTCCCGATGGGGATTACTATCAACTCGATCATCTTCGATGTCTGCGGCGGAATAATCGACGACCGCCAATTCAAAGCCGTTCAGATGGGCGGTCCTTCCGGCGGATGTATCCCCGCAGCCATGTGCGACATTCAGATCGATTACCAGCAGATCAACAAGACCGGAGCGATCATGGGTTCCGGCGGCCTGATCGTGATGGACGATACGACCTGCATGGTCGATGTAGCCAAGTTCTTCCTGAGTTTCACGCAGGATGAATCGTGCGGCAAGTGTACCTTCTGCCGGATCGGCACCAAGCGGATGCTGGAGATACTCCAGCGCATTACCGTTGGCGACGGTACGATGGAAGATTTGGACAACCTTGAAGAGTTAGGTAACCAGATTTGCTCCGCGTCGTTGTGTGGACTAGGTCAGTCGGCTCCCAACCCGGTGCTGACGACCTTGAAACATTTCCGCAACGAGTATGTAGCCCATATCAAAGATAAGAAGTGTCCGGCCCATGTCTGCGAAACGTTGCTGACCTATACAATCAATGAAAACTGCACCGGCTGTACTGTCTGTGCCAAAGCTTGCCCGACCGACGCTATCACCGGGGAACGAAAGGAGCTGCACTTCATTGATCAAGACGCTTGCATCAAGTGCGGAAAATGCTTCACCGTCTGCCACTTTGATTCTGTGGATAAGGATTGAGGTGAATCATGATTAAGCTGACTATAAATGGTAAAGAAGTTCAGGCCTCCCCGACTCAAACGATCCTTCAGGTCTGCCACGATCAAAAAATTGACCAGATACCAACTCTCTGCTACGACCCCAAGCTGCCACCTTTTGGATCCTGCTTTCTCTGCGTGGTTGAAGCAGAGGGCCAGAAGAAACTCTTCCCGGCCTGTTCTACAAAAGTAGCCGAGGGAATGAATATCCAGACGCGGTCAGAGAAAGTTCTTAAGGCTCGCAAGACGTGTCTTGAGTTGTTGCTGTCGGATCACTACGCCGATTGTTTTGGTCCCTGCCGCCTGAGCTGTCCGGCCGACGTTGATATCCAGGGCTACATGTCGCTGGTTCATCTCGGCAAATTCACCGAAGCGGTCGCGTTGATCAAAGAGACAAACCCGCTACCATCGATGTGCGGTCGTGTCTGCACTCGCAAGTGCGAAATCAACTGCCGACGCGCCATTACTGACACGCCGGTTGGAATCGACTTTCTCAAACGGTACGCCACCGACCAGGATATGATTGGTGAGATGTGGCAGCCGGATGTCAAGCCCGACAACGGCCACCGTGTGGCGATCATTGGTGGCGGCCCGGCTGGTCTGACCTGCGCGTACTATCTGGTAATCGAAGGATATCGTCCTACCATTTTTGAGGCGCTCCCCAAACCGGGCGGGATGCTTCGGTATGGCATTCCAGAATACCGACTGCCGAAGGACGTTCTCGACAAAGAAATCAACTGGATACTGAACCTCGGTGTCGAATTGAAAACCGGCCAGATGTTAGGCCGTGACTTCTCGCTGGACGATTTGTTTAAGAAGGGCTTCGAGGCTGTCTTTGTCGGACTCGGCGCTCAGGTTGGCAAACCGATGCAAGTCGAGGGCGAGGATGTGGACGGCGTTCTTTCCGGTGTTGAGTTCCTGCAACAGGTTGAGATGAAAACCAACCCGGACATCAAGGGACGCGTTGTTGTCGTCGGTGGTGGCAACACGGCTATCGACGCAGCGCGGACATCGCTACGTCTCGGCGCCGACGAGGTCATCCTTCTCTATCGCCGTACCCGTAAGGAAATGCCAGCTAACGAAATGGAAATCGTGGCCGCCGAGGACGAAGGCATCAACATGGAGTTTCTCGCCGCGCCGGTACAAGTGCACGCCGAAGATGGCCGGATGAAATCAATCGAGTGTCTTCGTATGCAACTGGGCGAACCGGATGATAGCGGGCGACGACGCCCCGAAAAGATCGAAGGGTCCGAGTATCGACTTGAGGCGGACTGGATCATTTCCGCTATCGGGCAAGAGCCTGATCTTAATGGCGTTGCTGACGACGGCAAAATACAAACCACTCGTTGGAAAACAATCGAAGCCAAACCGGAAACTTTCCATACCGACCGTCCGGGTGTCTTTGCCGGTGGTGATGTTGTAACCGGTCCGGCTGATGCTATCGATGCTATCGCCGCCGGTCGTATCGCGGCTAAAGCGGTGGATCGTTATATCCGCACATCCGTGACCGAGCCACTGAACTCACGATTTGAGAGCAAGCGCGACAATTTCCATAAAATCACTTCCGAAGATCTACCCAATATCGATAGCAGCCAGAACAAACGCCATCACATGCCGGAGCTTGAGGTTGCCGATCGTATAAGCAATTTCCGTGAAGTCGAAATCGGATTCACCGCCAAGCAGGCGCTTGAAGAATCGATTCGTTGTGCTGAGTGCGGATGCGACGTTGGTCTTTCCTGTGCTCTCCAAGACTATTGTACCGAGTACGGGGTTGATCAAACGCGGTTTGTCGGTGAATATTCTAACTTCATGGTGGATACCCGTCACCCCTTTATCAAGATCGACTCCAACAAATGCATCCGTTGCGGACGATGCGTATCGACCTGTTCTGAAATTATCAATGTCTCCGCGCTTGGGTTTGTTAATCGCGGATTCCGAACAATCGTCAAACCAGCTCTTGATAAGCCTCTCCATGAAACAACGTGTGTCTCCTGCGGCAACTGTATTGATGTCTGCCCCACAGGCGCTCTTGTTGAGAAAATGGAATTCCGCCGCATAGGACCATGGAAGATGGATGCCAACTATAACGTCTGCAACTATTGCTCGGTCGGCTGCAACATTACCGTTGAGTCGAAAACGCCGGACCTCTTTTTTGTCACCGGTGCGCCACCGAATGCCGGACCTAATCGCGGCGAGCTATGCATCAAAGGACGGTTCGGGTATCAGCACTATCTCGATGGTTCACGTTTGACCAAGCCGATGGTCCGCAAGGACGGCAAGCTGACTGAGGCATCATGGGATGAAGCGTTCGAGGCAATCAAAACTGGCCTGAACGGTACTACCAAGAAACATGGTCCCGATCATGTCATGGTCTCCGCGTCGCCAAAGCTTTCCAACGAAGAGCTTTATCTGGCCGGGCGTATGACCAGAGCCGGTCTGGGCAGCAACAATATCACGTCGTTCCATCGGATGCTCAACGGCGCCGACTATCACGCTACCGATGAAATGATTGGCGCAACTGTCGCCACCGCCACCGAGCAGGATGTGGCCAATGCCGACCTCTATCTCTTCGTAGGCGGTAACCCCTGCGCTGAGAATCCGGTTCTGGGGTGGCAGATGAAACGACGCATGCGACACGGCGCCGAGGCTATTGTCATCAACTCCGCCGAAATTGATATGGTGGAGCACGCATCGGTCTGGGCTGATTGCCGTCGCGGCACAGCGACAACTCTCCTCAATGGCATTATCGGTGAGTTAATCCGAACTGAGAAGTATGACAAGGACTATGTCAAGGCCAAGACCGAGAATTTCGATCAAATCAAATCCGACTTGGTTAAGCATGACTTGAACGAATGTTCTTCGATCACTGGTGTACACTCGGAACGGCTGGAAAAAATTGTCCAACTGCTTTCTGATCGTAACAAAAAGATCGTCGCGTTTTTCAACATAGACAGCCGGATTGACCGAGCCGATAGTGACCTTAAGGCCCTCACCACCCTGATGCTCCTGCTTGGGAAGATCGGTGCGGAAGATTCGGGCATCGCTCTCACCTCGAGTCAGAGCAATCATACCGGCAGTCAGTTGGCCGGATTTGACTGTCGCCTCCTCCCCGGTCTCGCTCCGATTGATGACGCTGGCCTCAAAGAAGTCGGTACCGTCTGGCGTACTGATCTGGCCGGAACGATCAATGGCTCCGAATTCAATCTCTCCGAAAAGATGGCGCAGAACAAGATTCGCGCTGCCGTTATCCTCGGTGAAAACCCCGCTGCCGATAATCAGTTTGGACAGTTTGTCGATGGTCTCGATTTCCTGGTCGTCGCTGATATGTTCCGAACCAAGACGGTTGAGAAGGCCGATGTCTTCCTGCCGCTCTGCGGTTATCTGGAGACCGAAGGCCACCTCACTAACTGGGCAGGAACCAAACAGGCTGCCGATCCGATTGGTGAACCGCGAACAGGTATGAGCAATGTCGAGATGATAGCGAAGCTTTCGGCTCTGGCTGGACATGAGATGAATTTCAATTCGTTCGATGAGATTGTCAGCGAGATTGATTTCCTGCAGAACAAGATTGGCCTGAAGCTACCGAAAATTGGCACCTGGCCGACACCAGAGAAGAAGGCTCGGTTCGTCGAATATCCAACCACGGTGTCAGTAACAGGCGCCAAGGCGCCTGATGTTTTGGAGATCGACGCCCGTATGGCCGACCGGATGAAGCTGATCCGGACATAGGCGACGGTGATAGAAGTGACTCGCTGTTAGCTGACAAATTAGTTATATTGTGCCGACCACAAAGGGGTGGTCAGAAACTCTTATAGATGAGGTGCGCCATGACGAATGTAAACACAACCAGACAGAATATCGGATTCTCACCGCTTCCGGACAAAGACATACTCGATTTTGAGCAGATCTACGGCGCCCATCATTATGAACGTCTCGGACTGGTTGTCCGGAAAACCGAAGGGATCTGGCTGCACACGGCCGACGGCAAGAAGTATCTCGACTGCCTGGCCGCCTACTCCGCTGCCAATCAGGGACACCATCATCCGGCCATAGTCGGAGCGCTGGTGGAAGCCCTTCAGGGTGGTTACGCCTCAGTCATCTCCAACGTCGTCTATACCGATGCGCTGGGAATGTTCCTCAAGAAGCTGGCGACACTCGTCCCGCAGATGGGCCCCCGTTTTGGCGACAATGGTAACAAGGTCCTGCCGAAAAACGGTGGTGTGGAGTCGGTCGAAACCGCTATCAAGATGGCCCGCTACTACGGCTACAAAGCGAAAGGTATTCCCGACGGCAAACAGGAGATTATCGTCTTCAATAATAATTTCCATGGCCGGATGATCACGATCGTGTCGTTTTCGACATCGCCAAAATACAGGGAAGGATTCGGTCCGCTGACACCGGGATTTGTATCGGTCCCCTATGGCGATATCGAGGCGGTAAAGGGTGTGATCAACGACAACACCTGCGGCATTCTGGTGGAACCCGGTCAGGGCGAAGGCGGTATGTATTACCCGCCGGAAGGTTTCCTGGGGGGATTGCGCGATCTGTCGGATCAACACGATCTCTTCCTGCTCTTTGATGAAATCCAGGTCGGTCTCGGCCGCACCGGCAAGATGTTCTGCTTTGAACATGAGAACGTCATCCCCGACGGCATCATATTGGGCAAGGCGATCTCCGGTGGACTGGTACCGCTTTCGGCTTTTGTGACCAACTCCAAAATGATGGACCTGGCCTTCCAGCCCGGTAAGGATGGCTCGACTTTCGGAGGCTATCCACTGGCCTGTATTGCCGCCAATGCCGCGCTTGATGTTCTGATCAACGATAAACTGATTGAAAATTCCGCCCGGATTGGTGAATATCTCAAGAAGAAGATCGCCGCTATCGCTTCGCGTTCATCGCATGTCAAAGAAGTGCGGGGTCGCGGACTCTTTATCGGTATCGAAGTGAAAAATGGAAACGCCATGGATTACTGTCGTAAGCTGCTTGATCTGGGGCTGCTTTGCAACGACAGTCATGGACACACAATCCGCATATCACCACCATTGATTCTGGATAAAGAAGGCGCCGACTACATAGCCGAACGGCTGGAAAAAGTGCTGGTTGATTAGATAGTTTTACAACGCGTCAGTATTGAGGACGGTTTATTTTGAGCCGTCCTTTTTTTGTCTGGTCATGTCGTTCCTATTGCGTCGGATTGAACCGACATAGATCGCAGTCAGGGTGACAAGCGCCCCTATCCCCTGCACGATGGTAAGACCTTCTGCAAAAAAGAGAATCCCCCATACGGTGGCCAGAACCGGCT
>DAOUUR010000527.1 GCA_030668045.1 bacterium | reverse complement strand
TACGAAGCAAACCCTTGAGCACACCGTCAACTATATTGAGCAGCGGCGCATTCAGGAAGAAATCGACAGGGAAGAGATCAAGTCGATCATGGGTATGCAGCGACTATCGATCCCCTTTGCTCAAGAGATGAACTTCCCACACAACTGGAAAGAAATCTCAGAACGGCGAGAAGCCGCCATGGAGAAAGCTGTAAGCCCGGCAGATGCGGTGATTAACGAACTTCTGGATAGAACCGTTGATCTTTCGATTCTAACCGAAGACACCACGCTCGAGGAGGCAATTGATATCCTGCAGAATTCCGTATCACCTTCACTTCCGATCATTGTCTATTGGCCGGATTTGAGTGAAAATGCTTTTATCGAGAAAGACACTCCGATTGGCATAGACGGTGCGGGTCTCAGGAATGTTGTTTTGAGAACGGCGCTGACCCAGATATTGAAAGCTGTCAGCAGTGGCGGCTTTGCGGAATTGGGTTTTGTGGTGCAGGAAGGCACTATTACGATTGCGACAAAAGAGTCATTGCCGGCTAATTTTTCAACTGAGATGTATGATGTGTCGGATTTGGTCAATCCTCCTGCGAACTTTGACGAAAACAATTCAGATTTCGGCGGCCAGGGCGGCAGTCAGGGCGGCGGTGGCGGCAGCAGTACGGGTGGCGGTGGCGGCAGCAGTATGGGTGGCGGTGGTGGCAGCAGTATGGGTGGCGGTGGTGGTAGCAGTATGGGTAGTAGCGGCGGCAGCAGCGGTGGCGGTGGCGGCAGTAGTATGGGTGGCAGTAGCGGCGGCAGAGGCGGCAGCAGCGGTGGCAGCGGCAATGATGTCGGAAACTGGCAGTCCCAGGAAATGTCTTATCGGCTAATCTATCTGATTCAACAAACGATTGAACCGGATACCTGGTATGACGAAGGCGGCGAGGGCCGGATATTTCCGTACGAGAACCAACTTAGCATCTATCAAACGCCGGATGTTCATAAACAAATTGATGATCTATTGGAAAAATTACGTGCTGACTTGGGGCAGCAGATTGCGATTGAAGCGCGTTTTCTGCTGGTTACCGAAAACTTTCTGGAAGACATCGGACTGGATATGAATATCAGACACCTAAAGTTGGGCGGGGGTTTTGGGAGTATCGTGGTCGAACAGGATTCGGCCTCTCATACCATCCCGACGAAAACAAATGTGCCGGGTAGTTTGGGTGGCCTTGCGACAGCGGCGTTGAGTACGGCATTTTCCTATGAGTCCCTTGACGACCTGCAGGTTGAGTTCCTCTTGCGTGCCACACAGTCCCACAGTAATGCGAAACAACTCCAGGCGCCAAAGGTAATGGTGCTCAACGGTGAATCGGCGACGATGCGGGTCGAGACGCAGAAACGCCTGAAAACCGGTAGTCAGTTTAATTCTGATATCGTTACAAATGCCAATACAACAACGCAGGTGTACTGGTGGGAATCCGAAACCGAGGATATTGTTACGGGCATTCAGTTGACGATTACACCCGTGCTTACAGCCGACAAAAAATTTGTCGTTCTTCGAATTATTACCTATTTGACGGATCTGATTGCTGAGACCCCGGAATCAGCGATTGGCTTTGCTCCCAATGGTGAGCAGATCGAGGACATCTACACCCTTCCTACGAGACAAATCGCCTCGGTTCAAACCCGCGTAGCCGTGCCGGACCGCGGGACGCTGATGCTGGGCGGTTTGACCGTAACGGCGATGAGGGAGATTGAATCGGGAGCGCCTGTTCTCAGCAAAATCCCTGGTCTTGGCCGGTTGTTCTCAAACCGCAGCGTCGTTGATGATAAGATGATGTTACTGATTTTGGTCAAGCCCACGATTCTTCTGCAGAACGAACAGGAAGAAGACGCCATTGGTGCCTTATCCCGTCGATAAGCGCCTCTTAGCAAGATTCTTGAAAAAGCAAAAAGGGACACGGTTAACCGTGTCCCTTTTTTTTGTGCCATGTCATGCCGGACTTGATCCGGCATCGTAGAAACTACGAACTACGAACTCAAAACTACGAACTATTTCCCGAACTTCGCTTTCAACTGCTCATATCCCAGATACGCCATCAGGTGGTCCAGAATCACCATCGCCGTATAGTTTTCCGCCACCGGCCAGATGCGTCCGACAATCGTAGGATCGCGTCGCG
>DAOUUR010000439.1 GCA_030668045.1 bacterium | reverse complement strand
CCGGCAACAAAAGCTTTTTCTCCGCTGCCGGTAACAATAACTGCGCCTACTGACTGATCCTTGCTCAGTTCATCAAAAACAGACTCTAGATCATTTAAAACATCCTGGTTCAGGGCGTTTACCGGCGGGCGGTTGATTGTAACTATGGCCAGGCGGTCTTCGCGGGTAATTTGGACTAGTTCGGACATAATAATTCCTCCTTAATTAAAAGACAGGCCGGTGAAGGCCTGTCTTGGCTTGATTTATTCCGGATTGAAAGTAGTATTTGCCCGGTTCACCGGTTATACTTTCGGGCGGGGGTATAAGCCGGCCCGCTCGACGATTTCGGGAACAACTTCTTCCCAGGCGATGGCCATAATATGAACGCCAGCCACACCTTCGATCTCTTTCAATCGCTGGATGGTCTCAATGGCTATCTTCAGACCTTCTTCTTTTTTCTTTTCTGCTCCCGTCATCCGTTCGATCAGCTCATCGGGAATGGTGATCCCGGATACATTGTTTTTCATGTACCGGGCTGCTCCGAGCGATTTAATCGGGGTAACTCCACCGAGGATCGCTACTTTCTTGTGCAGGCCGCGCTCGCGCACCATCTCCATCCACCGCTCGAAGCGGTCAAGATCGAAGATACACTGAGTCTGAATGAAGCTGGCCCCGGCGTTAATCTTCTTCTCGAGCCGGTCAACGCGGTACTCAAAGGGATCGGCAAAGGGGTTTTCTACCGCCCCCAAGAAATAGCTGAGCTCACCATTAAGCTCTTCTCCACCCATGAACTTCTTCTCGTCGCGCAAATCTTTCAGTCCTTTGAGCAGCTGCATCGAGTCAATATCAAAAACGCCTTTCGAGCCGGGTTCGTTACCGAATTTCTGGTGGTCGCCGGCCAGACAGAGGATATTCTTGACACCGAGAGCATGGGCACCCAGCACATCACTCTGGATGCAGATGCGGTTGCGGTCGCGCACAACAATCTGAATGATCGGTTCCAGACCCATCTGGACCAGGGTAGCGCCGCAGGCGATGCTGGAGGTTCGCACGATTGCCGTCTGGTTGTCAGTGATGTTGTAGGCTTCGACGTGGTTACGCATTCCTTCAGCGTGGTGCTTAAGTTGAGTGAGATCGGCGCCCTTCGGCGGCCCGAGCTCACCGGTTACTACAAATTGTCCACTGTTGATTGTTTTTTCCAGTTTGCTACCCGCGATCAATTCTAACATCCTCCCTTACTGAGGTTCTTGCGCCCCCACCATGATGCGATTTTGACCAGTCCTTGGGAGGCTGAATCTCCTCGAGGTCAGACAGGCGGCCGAATGCAGAAAGGCGTTCATGGATCAGATGCCAGGCGCAGTCTATATCTTTGCCCAACTCACATTTGCCTTCAGCCGAACCCCCGCACGGTCCGTTGAGGATGCTCTTGGCACAGCGGGTGATCGGACATATACCCATAGTCAGGTCCAAAACACAGTCGCCACAGCCGAGGCAGCGCTCTTTCCAGACACCCTGTTCGGTGGGGTAACCCATCGAGGTAGTATTCAGACCGGGCACTACTCTCAGTGAGGGGACATGCTCGACCAGAGTCTGCACTCCAACGCCGCAGGCGAGCGAAACAATGACGTCATAGCTTTTCAGCTTTTCGAGCACCTCATCGATCATCTCAAACTCACACTGTCTTTCAATCGAAAATACTTCTACTTCGCCGACCACGTTTTCCTTGTTGCGGTGAATGCGTAGAAGCGTTGCTGTCTCTTCGGCTTCCTTCTGGCCGCCGGCCATACAAACAGCTACGCATGTGTTGCACCCGAGAACGCAGACGCGTTTATACGGGGCTGCCATAGCCGCAATTTTTTCAAGCGGCTTACGCTCAGCGATAATCATATACTCACCTTCCTTTCTTTCTTACAAGATATTCTTTGCATTTTACCACATGTCAGCTTTACCGGTTGCGCTGAACAAAAACGTTAACGTATGAATCGCAGTAAATATCCATATTCAGGATGATCCGTGCCGAAGCGATAGCAGCCATCAGTTCGTCATCGTTGGCATCGACGATACCGGCATCAAGCCCGTTGGCCATGGCCATAACGGCGAAGGTGCGGTTGATCAGCTCGCGGTTCTTGGTGCCCTGGGAAACGTTACTCAGACCGACCACAGTTTTCGGTGCGGGGTCGGAGATAAGCTTGATTTCACGCAGGGTGCGCATTACTTCGGGCCCGTGATCTTGGGCTACATTACAGGGCAGGACCAGGGGGTCAATATAAAGCATATCTGGGGCTATGCCAAAGGCATCAGCCGTGGCCACAAGCTCAGCGGCCAGGGCGATCCTGCTGTCGGCATCCTTGGGAATGCCTTCTTCGTTCATGGCCAGGGCGATCACTTCGGCGCCGTATTCAGCAGCCATAGCGAAAACCCTTTCCATTTTGGCCATTTCGGCCGGAACGGAGTTAATCATAGCCGGGCGTTTGCAAAGCTTCAAACCAGCTTCGATAGCATCGTACTTGGTCGAATCGAGACAGAGCGGCAGGTCGCTTGCTTCTTGGGTTACCTCAACCAGCCATTTCATGGCTTCGACCGGGGTCGAAGAACTGGGACCGACGTTAATGTCAAGATAATGAGCGCCGTTATGTTCCTGCTTGCGGGCCCATTCCTGGACAGCGACCGGATTCTGATCTTTAATGGCCTGGGCGATATCTTTGAACATACCGTTAATGCGCTCGCCGATAATTATCAATGGGGTTGCCTCCT
>DAOUUR010000374.1 GCA_030668045.1 bacterium | reverse complement strand
CGCTGGGCGGGATTGCTATTGCCATCGGTATGCTTGGCGACGCATCGATTGTCATTGTCGAGAATGCGTCGAGGCACCTTGGCGACACACGTCACAATGGCCGCAGCAAGATCGAGATTTTGGTCACGGCCTGTCGTGAGGTTGCCCGACCGATCATCTTCTCAGTGTTGATTATCATTATTGTCTTCCTGCCGCTTTTTACGCTGGAGGGAGTCGAAGGTAAAATGTTTTCACCGATGGCGTTCACGGTAACCTTTGCGTTGCTCGGTTCGTTGCTTGCCGCTTTGATCTTTTCGCCTGCGCTGGCCTCATATCTTCTGAAACATCGGGCAAGACAAGACCCCCCGCTGGTACGATTTCTCAAACGGCTCTATGTGCCGTGTCTCAATTGGAATCTTCGCCACAAGTCAGTTGTTCTGATCGTTTCACTCGTGGCTTTTGGTGGTGCCCTGGTTTACCTTCCGCATCTCGGTACGGAGTTCATCCCTACGCTGGAGGAGGGAGTCATTCAGATCAATGTTATGATGGCACCTTCGATCTCACTTGAAAAAGCGACGCAGACAATCATGAAACTGGAACGGGAGATCGCAGGCTTTGAGGAGGTCGAACAGACGATTGCGAAGATCGGACGACCCGAGGCAGGGAGTCATCCCCATCCGGTCAATTTTGCTAACATTCAACTCACCCTGAAACCGGCCTTGGACTGGGTCAACTATAGCTCCAAAGCAGAACTGGTGGAGGCGCTCAACGAGCGATTATCGCTGTACCCAGGTATACAACTCAGTTTTACACAGCCGATCCAAAACCTGTTCGACGAACTCCTCTCAGGGGTGCGAACCGAACTCGCTCTCAAACTGTATGGCGAAGACCTCAGATTGCTTCGCTCTCTCTCAGAGGAGATTGAAGTGGTTATCAAAGATGTCCCCGGTCTGGTTGATCTGTCAGTGGAGCAAAGTTTCGGCCAGCCGCAGGTTCAGATCGTAGTTGATCGTGAAGCATGCGCTCGGTACGGTGCCAGTGTGTCGAATATTCTTGAGGTTGTCGAGTTGGCTATCGGTGGTGAGGTGATTGATCAGGTTTATCTGCATACAAGACGGTTTGGAATCCACGTTCGCTTCGATGAACGATATCGTAAAGACCCGGAGGCTATTCGTTCGTTACTGGTACGCACCTCGGATGGAATGCTGATTCCACTGTCTCAACTTGCCGAAGTAAAGACCGAAATTGGGCCGATACAAATCAATAGGGAGAAGAACCAGCGACGCTGGGTTATCTCCGCCAACGTACGTGGTCGCGACATGGGTGGCGTCGTCAATGATATCAAGAAAGCGGTAGCTGAACACATCAGTCTGCCTCCCAGATATTACCTTGAGTACGGTGGACAATTTGAAAATCAGGAGCGGGCGATGGCCCGGCTTGGCGTTATTGTTCCGATCACGTTTGCCCTTATCCTGCTGCTGCTATACATGGCGCTTGGCTCATGGCGGTATGCGGGGTTGATTTTTGTCAACGTACCTCTGGCGCTGATCGGTGGTGTTCTCGGACTGGTTATCAGTGGCGAGTATCTATCGGTACCCGCATCGATTGGATTCATTGCGCTCTTCGGGATTGCCGTTCAGAACGGATTGGTGTTGGTGACTTATATCAACCAATTGCGGCATGATGGCGTTCAGATGAACGAAGCGATAGTCGAGGCTTGTTCGCAACGATTGCGACCCGTGTTGATGACAGCGCTGACAACCATTCTCGGACTGGTACCATTGCTCCTATCGCAGGGGATGGGCTCTGAAGTTCAGCGTCCGTTGGCGGTGGTAGTAGTGTTTGGTCTGTTCTCATCTACATTCCTGACATTATTGTTGATTCCGGTGTTGTACAAGTGGATGCCGGCGAAACGTACACAGACAAGATAAGCTTGTTGCTTAAAAGGTTAAAGATGAATAGGATGCTTCTGAGTTTGGTATTCGTACTGCTACTTGCGTCGGTAACCTCGGCTCAGGAATGCGGACCGTCCTGCCCTGTGTGCTCCGGGGCAGGGGCCAACGATGGCGCCCTGCTCTCCCAGGGATCGTTGCTGGTCTCCGGTTTGAGCATCCCGAGCGCGGACGAGGAGAGAACGGTGCTGAATACGCGCTATGGAATTCTAAGCTGGCTCGATGCCGGTATTGGGTATGCCTTCCGGACGGAGAAGATTCTCTGGAACATCAGAACCCAACCAGTACTGGAAGGGGAGACGGGTTTCAAACCGGGGATCATCCTTGGTACCGGCAGCGTTCAAACCGGCGGCAGTGACCAGTCACTCTACCTGCAGCTCGTGAAGTCAATCCAGGTGAACGAAACTGTCAGCATGCGGTTGTCGGCCGGAGGGGCAACCCTCGTGCCCGATTTTGATGAGTCATACGGGCAGGCCGGCGTGACTGCAATGTTTGGGAAACGGTATGCCGCCTTCGCCAATTATGACGGCAAATCATACCATGAGGGTGTATCATGGATTCCCACGGACTGGCTTTCGTTATCGTTCCTTATGGTCGAAACAGAATTTCCGGCGGTCTCAGTTGTCCTGAAGAAGTAGCGTTGAGTTGTCAGCACTGCAGGTCGAAACCAACCAGCCGGTGATTGCCTGTGGTTTCGACTCACCGAAATGAGATTCCCGCATCGTTGCCTTGTGTCTGATCGGGCCGTTGCGTAATACCCATAAGCTCAATGAAAGTCGCTACAGCTTTCTGGCATTGAGCCAATAGAACAGAACCGGTACAATAATCAGCGTCAGGACTGTTGAAGAGACTAACCCGCCAACCATAGGGGCGGCGATTCGCTGCATCACTTCCGATCCTGTCCCATGACCAAGCATGATCGGTAACAGGGCCAGTATCGTTGTGGCTACGGTCATCAATTTGGGGCGGACTCTTTCAACCGCACCTTCCATAACTGCTGCTTGCAAATCTCCCAAACTGTTCAGACGTTTCTCAGTTTTGTACCTCTTGAGTGTTTCCTCCAGATAGACCAGCATGACTACACCGGTTTCTGCCGCTAAACCTGCCAGTGCGATAAATCCAACATACACCGCGACCGATGCGTTGAACCCGTACAGATAGAAGAACCAGACGCCACCAACCAGCGCAAATGGCAGCGACAACAGAACGATCAGGCAGTCGGTGAGAT
>DAOUUR010000509.1 GCA_030668045.1 bacterium | reverse complement strand
GGCCTTGGAGATGGCGGGATTAACCGAGATCCCCGGCGATAGCGCAATCTATCATCCCGGCGACGGCATCAAAAAGCTGATGCTGGGCATCGACATCAAGGCTCCCGAACTGAAGATTGCGGTGGACATGGGTTTTGACGCCGCCATCAGCCATCACCCCACCGGCGGCCAGGCCCGTCTGCAGTTCTATAAGGTGCTGTACCGACATCTGGATCAACTGACCGCAGCTGGTGTGCCGCGCGAGACCGTTCAAGCGATCATCGATGATCTGGCCGAAGGGCATAAGGCAATGGCAGCCATGTCGAACTACGATCACGAGCCGTCAGTGGCGAGGCTGCTTGACCTGCCCTATATGAACATCCATACACCGCTTGACGAAATCGGACGTCGCCGCCTGCAAACAGCCGCCGATGAACTGCCAGCAACCACTGCGGTTGCCGATCTCATCTCTCACTTTTGTGCATCATTTGGCGAGTTCCGAAACGCTGAGACTGAAATCGAGTTGCGGATAGGCAAGCCGGACAACGCTATTGGAAAGGTCGTGATGTCGCACGGCGCCGGCACCAACGGTGGATATCCAGTCGCCAAGGCGTACTTCGATCATGGTGTGGACACCGTCATCTATATCCACTGCCGCCCGGCCGACTCCAAGAAATTGATCGAAGAATTCGGCGACACCAAGAACCTGATCGTAACCGGGCACATCGTGTCTGATTCCATCGGCATCAATCCCTACATCGATCGTCTACGCGAAGAAGGGATCGAAGTCACTACGCTGAGTGGCATCATCCCCGAAGGAACTCGGTGAGAGTTCCCCGTGTCCCTAACGATTGCCACATTCAATGTGAACTCAGTTCGCTCGCGCATGCATATCCTGCTGCCGTGGTTGGAGAAGACATCGCCCGACGTTGTGTGTCTGCAAGAGACCAAGGTGCAGGATCACGAGTTTCCTGTTTCCCCGTTTCAGGACGCCGGATACAACATCATCTTCAAGGGCCAGAAGTCCTACAATGGCGTGGCAATCCTATCGAAAAGTGAGACTTCAAACGTCATCCACGGCTTCGATGACGGCGGGCCCGCTGATGAATCACGTCTGCTGGTAGCTGAAGTTGGCGGAATCACTGTGGTGAATACGTACGTGCCGCAAGGTCGTGATGTCGACCACGAGATGTATCAGTACAAGCTGGAATGGTTTGACCGATTGCGAGCCTTGTTCGAGGCGCGTTTCGCCGCCGATCAGCCCATCGTCTGGGTCGGTGATATCAACGTTGCACCGACAGACATCGACATCCACGATCCCAAACGATTGCTCGGCCACGTTTGCTTCAATCCACAAGTGACCGAGGCTCTTCACAAGGTGACGGACTGGGGCTTCGTTGATGTATTCCGCAAGCACGTGCCCCAAGGCGGCCACTACACCTACTACGACTATCGAGCGAGGAACGCTATCGAAAACGGGAAGGGTTGGCGCATCGATCATATCCAAGCAACGAAGCCACTGGCCGATCGGTCGGTCAACAGCTGGATCGACCTGGAACCGAGAAGGGCCGAGAAGCCGTCCGATCACACACCATGGGTAAATATCTTAAATATGAAGCTAAACTCAAGGGGATCGTTTTCAATAATGAAACTTACAGGGATTTCATAAAATCATTACTGAAACTGTTAACAGAAGCGGGCTGGCTGAAGGAAACAACTGGAAAAAACAGGGACAATCAGGACACATATCTATACCAGCTCAGAATTGACCAGATTATATGGAAGATTGGTGATGGTAAATCAGTAAAGCCGGATTATGTTAAAATCAGATCCTATAAGGGTTATGAACAGAAGCCGAATACTTATTATCAAAAATTATACAAAACCGATTTTAAAAGCAGGAAAAAGCTAATTGGAAAAGAGCATACCGGCCAGATTAGCAATGAAGACCGGATAGAACGTGAAGATAAATTTAAAACAGGCGAATACAGCGCATTGTTTTGCTCACCTACAATGGAGCTTGGAATTGATATTGCGGATTTAAATGTTGTCCATATGAGAAACGTTCCGCCAAACCCTGCAAACTATGCTCAAAGAAGCGGCAGGGCGGGAAGGAGCGGTCAGGCGGCGCTGATATTTACCAGTTGTTCTGTGTATTCCCCGCATGACAGCCATTACTTTAAACATGCGATTGATCTTGTATCAGGCATTGTGGCCCCACCCAGAATTGACCTTACCAATCAGGAATTACTGGAGACACACCTTAATGCAATATAT
>DAOUUR010000359.1 GCA_030668045.1 bacterium | reverse complement strand
CTGCTGTCGGTAGCTGCGATGGCGGTAGTGTGAACTGCCGGAGTGTCGGTTGAATCGGACTGACGTTGACCACAACCAAACAGACCCAACAGCACAGCACCGACGATTACAAATAGAGCCAATCTATGCCTGCTCACGATATTCACCCCAGATTTTTCGGAATACATCAGATATTTCTCCAACCGTTGCATAATTTTCTACTGCCTCAATAACCGGATAAACGACATTCTCTCCACCGCGTGCAACTTCCTCCAGATGCTCCAGGCATTTCGTTACGGCGTCATCGTTCCGGGATTTCTTAAGCTTCTCAAGCGCCGCGATCTGCCGTTCTTCCAGAGCCGGGTCGACTTTCAACACCGGCGGGATCACCATGTCATCGGAATGAAAACTATTCACACCGACTACAACCCGCTCGTCGGTTTCGATTTCCTTCTGGAACTGATAAGCGGAGCGTTCAATCTCCCTATGAAAATAGCCTTTCTCAATACAGGCAACCGACCCACCCAGCTTCTCCACTTCGGCAATGATAGCGACAGTTTTCTTCTCAAGTTCGTCCGTCATATGTTCAACAAGATACGAGCCAGCTAGTGGATCGGCGCTATTGGCGACCCCTGATTCGTGCGCTATCACCTGTTGCGTCCGTAGCGCGATCTCCGCTGATTTTTCCGTTGGCAACCCGAGCGCCTCGTCGAATGAATTGGTGTGCAACGACTGCGTACCACCCAACACTGCGGCCAGGGCCTGCATCGAAGTTCTGACAATATTGTTCTCCGGCTGTTGCGCTGTAAGAGTCGAGCCACCGGTCTGGGTATGGAAACGCAGAAGCATCGACTTCTCGTTTGTAGCACCAAACTGTTCTTTCATCGTTCGCGCCCAGATCGTTCGAGCAGCCCGAAACTTGGCCACCTCCTCAAAGAGATCGTTATGAGCGGCAAAGAAAAATGACAACCGAGGAGCAAACTGATCGACACCAAGACCCGCTTTCAGAGCCGCCCGGACATAGGCGATACCGTTCGACAACGTAAACGCTACCTCCTGCGCGGCGGTTGCTCCCGCTTCACGAATATGATAGCCGCTGATCGAAATCGTATTGTACTTCGGCAAATGCTGATCGGCATAGGCAAAGATGTCGGTGATGATTTTCATCGAAGGCATCGGCGGGAATATATAGGTGCCGCGAGCAACAAACTCTTTGAGGATATCGTTCTGCACTGTACCCATAAGCATCTCAGGCGGTACGCCCTGCTTTTTCCCCACCGCAATATAAAGAGCAAGAAGGATCACAGCGGTGGAATTGATCGTCATCGATGTGGAAACTTTGTCAAGCGGGATACCGTCGAAAACCGTTTCCATGTCCTCAAGCGAATCAACAGCAACGCCGGTTCGACCGACCTCTCCCTTCGCCATCGGATGGTCGGAGTCGTATCCTATCTGGGTGGCAAGGTCAAAGGCTACCGACAAACCGGTCTGGCCACGATCAAGCAGGTAGCGAAAACGTTTGTTCGTTTCGGAGGCGGTACCAAAGCCGGCATACTGACGCATCGTCCAGAGACGGCCTCGATACATGTCGGGATAAACGCCCCTCGTAAATGGATACTCTCCAGGAAGTGGCAAACCACCGTCATGACGCGACGATGAATCGGGCAGGACGGCAGGGACATCGATTCCCGAAGTTGTCTTTTTGCTTTTCGGCGTCACCTATTCCAACTCCAGCAACTTGTCACCTTTATCAACCGAATTACCTGCAGCAACGCTGACATCTTTAACCGTTCCGGCACTAGTCGCTTTGATTACATTCTCCATCTTCATCGCCTCGATAACAAGAAGCGGATCGCCTGCGGTCACGGCGTCACCCGGCTTGACCCTGACCTCAACAACCATGCCCGGCATTGATGCCTTCACGACTTTCTCAACCGACGCTTCAGATGTTATCCCGGCTCGCTTACGTAACTGGGCGAGGTTATAGTCTTCAACTTCGGTTGGAATCTCCATCCCCTTCATGAAGACAGCTTTGCGATTATCAAAACCATTGGCGCGAACATCAATCTCATAGCTTGCACCGTCAATGAGTAGAAGCGCCCTGCTTTCACCCAACCGATGGAACGAAACTTCCACCTCGCGGCCGTTCAATGTCGCATAGTATTTCTCAGAACGATATTCCAGACCGATATCATACTCTTCCGATTCAACCCTGACCAGAAATCGTGACATCACCGATCCCCCCCGAACAAACGAAGGTTGTCGCGGCGGTGACATGCCTGCCAGGCCGAGGTCTGTTGATCCTTCGGTGCCGACGATGCCAGACGAATCTTGCGCTGTGTCGTAAACGAGTGCAACGCTGCGGCAATCGCGGCTGCCTCTCGATAAGTGTCGTTGAGACGACTGTAACGATGCTCCGGGTATTCTTCTTCGAGGAACTTCGTTGACAAATCGCCGCGGATGAACGTCTCGTTGTCCATCAGGACACGATGAAAACCGATGGTCGTATCAACACCGGAAACGCGGTACTCTTCCAGAGCACGGCGACCGCGACTGATCGCCTCATCACGATCCTTCCCCCACACGATCAGCTTTGCGATCAGTGGATCGTAGTAGATCGGCACTTCAGAAAATATGACAACCCCGGAGTCAACCCGCACCCCCGGTCCAGCCGGTAAGCGATAATTTTTGAGCACGCCAGTCGATGGCATGAAATTCTCTTCGGGATTCTCTGCGCATATACGGTACTCAATAGCATGACCAACTATAGACAGGTCATCTTGACTGAAAGCCAACTCCGCTCCCTCGGCAACGGTGATCTGTTCTTTGACGAGGTCCAGACCGGTCACCATCTCCGTAACCGGATGCTCGACCTGCAGTCGCGTGTTGACTTCGAGAAAATAAAATTGATCCGGCTCGACGAACATGAATTCAACCGTCCCGGCTCCGACGTATCCGGTTTTTTGCGCTATGTTGACCGCCGCAGCTCCCATCTTCTGCCGCATCGATTCGGTCATAACCGGTGACGGTGACTCTTCGATTAGTTTCTGGTGCCGTCGTTGAATCGAACATTCCCGCTCGCCCAGATGAACGGCGTTACCATGCTGATCGCACAGAATCTGAAACTCAATGTGGCGGGGTCGTTCGAGGTACTTTTCGATAAAGACGCGGCTGTCACCAAACGCGGACCCAGCCTCGTTCCCCGCCGACCTCAGAGCTTCCTCATAATCATCCGGCGAGTACACGACCCGCATTCCTTTACCACCACCACCGGCCGCAGCTTTGATCAAAACCGGGAAACCTACCGCATGAGCCTTCTCCAAAGCAT
>DAOUUR010000285.1 GCA_030668045.1 bacterium | reverse complement strand
GCCAGGGTAGAAGGCATGACGCCACCGTTGGAAGCGGGGCAGCGCGAATCATTTACAATTGATGGGCTCAATGACGACCTCTCCTATTTCTTTGCTATCAAGACTCGCGATGAAGCCGGCAATTGGTCTGCCATGTCAAATGTTGCAGTGCGGACAGTTTGCCCGCATGGTTGCCTCGGTATCCGTGGCAATGTTACCAGTGATTCCGATGAACTGGTCAATGTTTCGGACTTGCAGTATCTCATTAACTATTTGTTTGCCGTTCCCGCTGGTCCCAAGCCGATCTGTCCGCTGGAGGCTAACAGCGATGGCGACGACGGGGAACTGATTGATGTTTCAGATGTCAATTATCTGATTGATTTTCTCTACAGGTTCCCATCTGGCCCCGAGCCACCACCCTGCCCGTAGCCTGCAATAACGAATGTCGACAACGCGCTCGGTCCGCTTCCCAAATGAAAGTCTGTTAGAATTGTTTTTCGAAGTCGGCGGGTTCCGTTGGTTTGTTTTCCCGCTTGATCCAGTAGCTTGTGGCTGATCGATCTATTTTCAGATCCAGGAATCGTTTGCCGAAGAGTCGTCCCAGCAGGCTGATCGGTGTGATGACAAGATAGAATAGGATTGAGAGAATGATTCGGGTCATCACCCAGCCAAGAATTACCGCTACCATCATCCAGATTTTCTGAAGTGGCCACAGAATTATCGGAGCGGCAAGTCCGACAGCCATGAACACTCCAGAGCTAATGAGAAAATGGAGATAGTAATCGCGACCTTTCCACAAAAGCAGAAGACTGAGAATGGCCAACGCTGCAGCCATCACGAAAGCGAAGCTGCGTAACTCCCGCCTGCCACTCTTGATATTTCTAATCTCGTCAAACATAACGGTCCGGTCTTAGTCCAGTTCCTCTCCGGGTGATTGGTCAGGATCTTCTGTGTATGGCGGTTGTTTGTCTTTTTCAAGCAGGTAGTTTCCCAGGGCGAGGTAGTCCATCTCGGTCCGCATGAAACACCGATACGCTTCCTCCGGTGTGCAGACAATTGGTTCGCCTCGTACGTTAAACGACGTATTAATGATTACCGGGCAGCCATGCTTTTCTCCGAATCTGGTTATCAGGCGGTGATAGCGCGGGTTGGTTTCTTTGCTGACCGTTTGCAACCGAGCCGAGCAATCGACATGCGTCACCGCCGGAATTGTGGATCGTTCCACCTTTAGCTTACTCAACCCGGAGAACTGCTGCTGTTCGGTCGGTACCTCTTTTTGAAATTCTTCCCTGACTTTGGCCACCAGCAACATGTACGGGCTTGGTCTATCAATTTCAAAATATGTGGAGGCTTGCTCTTCGATTACCGAGGGTGCGAATGGCCGGAAACTCTCCCGATACTTAATTTTGAGATTCATCGTCTCCTGCATCTGCGGCGATCTGGCATCACCTATTATCGAACGTGCTCCTAAAGCCCGTGGTCCAAATTCCATGCGACCCTGAAACCAGCCAATCACTTTTTCATCGGCTATCAGATCGGCTACCCGGTCGATCAATGTGTCATCGTCCAATCGTTGGTGTGGAAGGCTGCGCTCGGTCAAGAAGTCGCTAAGATAACGATCATCAAATTCCGGGCCGAGGAATGAACCAGCCTGAAAATCGCCGGTGCCGACCTGTCGATCATTCCCCAGGTACTGGTGCCAGACAGCCAGGGCCGCTCCCAGGGCGCCGCCGGCATCTCCGGCAGCTGGTTGAATCCATACTTGCTCGAACGGACTTTCCCGCAGTATTCTCCCGTTGCCGACACAATTGAGAGCCACCCCACCGGCCAGACACAGGTTTGTCTTGCCGGTTTCCCGGTGAACATGTCTGGCCGAGCGCAACATGATCTCCTCGGTGACATCCTGAACCGAGCGGGCCAGGTCCATATGGCGCTGAGTCAATGGTGATTCTGGCTGGCGGGGCGGACCGCCGAAAATATTGTCAAACCTGCGGTTGGTCATTCTCAAACCGGAGCCGTAACCGAAGTATTTCATGTTCATCCGGAAGGAGCCATCGTCTTTGAGATCAATGAGGTGCTCCAGTATGAGGTCCCGGTATTTTGGTTCGCCATACGGGGCCAGTCCCATCACTTTGTACTCGCCCGAGTTGACTCTGAATCCGGTATAATAGGTGAAGGCCGAATAGAGCAGCCCCAATGAGTGGGGGAAATGCAGTTCGGCTATGATTCGAATATCGTTTCCTTGGCCGATTCCATAGCTGGTGGTGGTCCATTCGCCGACACCGTCGAGGGTCAGAAAAGCGGCATCCTGAAAAGGGGAGGGGAAGAAGGCTGAGGCGGCGTGTGACTGATGGTGTTCCAGGAAGGTGATAGTGCCATCAAATTTAAGTTCACGGCGAATACTCTCTCTGATCCACAGCTTCTGCTTAAGCCACAGTGGCATTGCCTTGATAAACGGCCTTATGCCGATCGGTGCGTAGGCGAGGAAAGTTTCGAGGATGCGTTCGAATTTTACAAACGGTTTATCATAGAAGGCAACATAGTCCAGGTCGCTTCCCTCTATGTCAGCCTGTTTCAGGCAGTAGGCAACAGCATTCTTCGGGAAAGAGAAATCGTGTTTGCGGCGGGTGAAGCGTTCCTCTTGGGCAGCCGCGACAATCCGGCCATCCTGTAGCAGGCAGGCTGCGCTATCATGATAGAAGGCTGATATCCCAAGGATGTTCACCGGTACTCCTCAAGTGTCAATCGGTTGACGGTCGGGGTCGTAACTGATCAATGCCGCAACAACGACCGGTTCTTTAATATATCGGATGAGATATTGGAGTGAACAGTTTTTTGAGGACTTATCCTCGGAGTAGAAATTGCACCAGACGGGAATTGGCACCTATTTATCTGATTACAACGATTTTTCCCTGCTGCGCCGGATTATCGACATACCACAGATAAACCCCGGAGGCGACCAGATTGCCCGACTCATTGCGCCCGTCCCAGATGATCTGGGTACTGGCGATGTTGTCCCATCTACGGACCGTACCACCGGAAATCGAGATAATTGTGAGAGTCGAGTTTACCGGCAAGCCCGAGAATATGAGTTCTGGTGTTTCGGCTGGGCGGAAAGGATTGGGAATGGCAAAAACCGAACCATTGGATTCGGAGGCTACCATGAATCGAAAAACTTCCGAACTCGGGCAATTGTTCATCCAGACCCGCCAGAAGCCGGTTTGTCCGGTCGGGAGGTCGGTATTGACTGTCCAGACAGTAGTGTCGGCGGACTCAGGGGTTACTACGCCGCCAGCAATCAATTCAGTGAAGTCGTAGTCGTCGGCCACTTCAAAAAAATAGACGCTACCGTCGAGGGTGGCAATATTCTCTATCACCAAGGAGGGCCGGTTGGTACCGATTGTTGCTTCATCGGCGGGACTGATCAGACCGGGGACCGCGCAACCGGTCGCGAGATTGACAATCGGCATTAAGGCCCGACGAAATGTGAAGGCAGTCGTATCGCTGCCGTCTTTGGCAATGGCCCGACATCGCCAGTAATAGACCTTGTTTGCGATAATGTTTTCAAAAGTGGCAGAAGCCAGCGAGTCAGCATCGGTGTCCAGATCGACTGAAGCCGTGCTGAAACTCTCCAGCGTATCGAGCTGGAATTGATAGTTAGCTGTTTGACAGGTTTGATTGGTACGAGCGACGAGGGTCACACTATCTCCCGGCTGATGGACCAGGACGCCATCGCAGTCGGGAGCCCGAATACTGATTGGCGAGAAAAAAGTCGGAGCTGCCAGATCGGACGGATTGTCCGCATCATCGTATGCCCTGATGGCGAAGTATTGCTCGGCATTTATATCCGGTACGGTGATTTTCATCGATTCGGCCGTGCCGGTCAATCGTGGATCCGGTATGTTGGCGACAGGCATGCTCGAATAGAAATTCTCGGTGGTGATCGCCGAGGATGAACGCCTGATATAATACCGTGTCGCTGTACCACTGTTGCCATCGTCACCAGTGGCGGTCCAGGTAAGCAGGAGCGAATCAGTACCGAACAAACAACCGACTTCAAGGTCAAGTATTGTGCCGGGAGG